>MUIA01000269.1 GCA_002084115.1 Oceanospirillales bacterium LUC14_002_19_P2
AACCCTCTCCCTGAAACTGAAGGTCAATCATTTTCAGCTCAGGGCGAAGATTTACATGACCGCTCTGCGGGCATCATTCGAGCAGCTAAGGTTATTCGTTACTGCGTAACTTGAGTTATTCATGTACATCAGACATTCAGGAGAAAGATGATGTCACGCTTCTACGTTGGTTCTGAGGTTGGTCAACTTAAAAAGGTATTGCTGCACCGTCCAGAGCTGTCTCTGCGCCGTCTAACACCTTCCAACTGTGAAGGTCTGCTGTTCGACGACGTTCTGCGTGTTGAGCAGGCAGGTAAAGAACACGACGCTTTCCAACAGGTTCTGCGTGACAACGGCGTTGAAGTTTTCCTGCTGCGCGACATGCTGGCAGAAACCCTGGGCAACCCTGAAGCCAAGTCCTGGGTACTGGACCGTCAGGTTAACCCCCTGCGCTACGGCCACGCACTGGCTAAAGACGTTCGCAGCTTCTTTGAAGAAATGAGCGACAAGGATCTGGCTTCCCACCTGATCGGCGGCCTGACTGTTGCTGAGCTGAACTCTGCTTCCGGCAGCCCCACTCTGGGCGTAATGAACCAGACTGATTTCATTTTGGATCCAATCCCGAACCATCTGTTCACCCGCGACACCTCCTGCTGGGTATACGGCGGCGTTTCTGTGAACCCGATGGCCAAGCCGGCTCGTAAGCGTGAAACCGTTCACCTGCGTTCCATCTACAAGTTCCACCCGATGTTCAAAGATGCCGACTTCCACACCTACTTCGGTGACGAAGACCGCAACTACGAACTGTCCACCATCGAAGGCGGCGACGTTCTAGTAATCGGTAAGGGTGCCGTGTTGATCGGTGTATCCGAGCGTACCACCCCTCAGGGTGTTGAGCACCTGGCTCGCGGCCTGTTCAAGACCGGTCAGGCTACCAAGGTTATCGCTCTGGAACTGCCCAAGCTGCGTAGCTGCATGCACCTGGATACTGTCTTCACCCAGATGGATGTTGACTGCTTCACTTACTACCCAGAGATCATGCGTGACGACATCGCCTGCTGGGAACTGACCCCTGGCGACAACGAAGAAATCGTCTTCACCACAGTCAAGGATGGCTTTGTTAAGGCTATCGCCCGCGCCCTGGACCTGCCTGAACTGCGCATTATCCCGACCGGTGGCGACATCTTCGAAGCTGAGCGTGAGCAGTGGAACGATGCCAACAACGTTCTGACCGTACGTCCTGGCGTTGTTGTGACTTATGAGCGCAACATCTACACCGTTAAGAACATGGAAGAAGCCGGCATCACCGTGCTGACCATCCCCGGTGAAGATCTGGGCCGCGGCCGCGGCGGCGCTCGCTGCATGAGC
Source organism: Oceanospirillales bacterium LUC14_002_19_P2 (assembly GCA_002084115.1). Taxonomy (GTDB): domain Bacteria; phylum Pseudomonadota; class Gammaproteobacteria; order Pseudomonadales; family Endozoicomonadaceae; genus Kistimonas. The sequence goes on from MUIA01000269.1 coordinate 1,348, forward strand.
TGCCCGATGGAACGTGAAGGCATCTAATTACCTTCCTGCAAGAACCAGGCACTCTGACGGGACAAACGGTAAAGTACTACTGACAAGACTGTCAGTGATTCAGAGCCCGCCGCCAGAGTACCATGAGTGAAACAACAATCTGCCGCGATAAGCGGCAGATTGTCCTTAACAAAAATTGTTTTTAGGGATTTAATGACCATGTCCTTCAATCTGCGTAACCGTAACTTCCTGAAACTGCTGGACTTCCAACCCAAAGAAATCCAGTACATGCTGGACCTGTCCCGCGACCTGAAGCGCGCCAAGTATGCTGGCTGCGAACAGCAGCGCATGAAAGGCAAGAACGTTGCCCTGATTTTCGAAAAGACCTCCACCCGTACCCGTTGCGCATTCGAAGTAGCCTGCTTCGACCAGGGCGCCAACGTCACTTACATCGGTGGCGGCTCTCAGATGGGCCACAAAGAATCCGTTAAGGACACCGCTCGCGTTCTGGGCCGTTTCTACGACGGTATCGAATTCCGCGGTTTCTCTCAGGACGCCGTTGAAGAGCTGGGCGCATACGCCGGCGTTCCTGTCTGGAACGGCCTGACTGACGAATGGCACCCCACTCAGATCCTGGCCGACTTCCTGACCATGATCGAACACGGCCAAGGCAAGCAGCTGAACGAAATCAAGTTCGCTTACCTGGGCGACGCTCGCAACAACATGGGTAACTCCCTGATGGTTGGCGCTGCCAAGATGGGTATGGACATTCGCCTGGTTGCTCCCAAGGCATTCTGGCCTGAAGAGTCTCTGGTTGAAACCTGCAGCAAGATCGCTGAAGAAACTGGTGCCAAGATCACCCTGACCGAAGACGTAGCTGAAGGCGTTAACGGCGTTGACTTCCTGTACACCGACGTATGGGTTTCCATGGGTGAAGCTGAGTCCGCATGGGCCGAGCGTATCGAACTGATGAAGCCTTACCAGGTGAACATGGACGTCATTGCAAAGACTGGCAACAAAGACGTTAAGTTCATGCACTGCCTGCCTGCTTTCCACAACACCGAAACCAAGGTTGGTCAGGAAATCGCCGAGAAATTCGGCATGGAAGGCCTGGAAGTGAACGAAGAAGTCTTCGAATCTGCATACAACATCTCCTTCGACGAAGCTGAGAACCGTATGCACACTATCAAGGCTGTTATGGTTGCCACTCTGGGCGACTAATCTCCAGCTGATAGACGAAAAGAGGGGCTAAGCCCCTCTTTTTTATTACCCTGAATACACACTGTTACCACACCCCTTACCCACCTCAACCCTTCCGGAAACGAAAACAAGCAACGAATGCAGTATGTACTACCCTGTAGTCGTGTTTCGTCACCTGCCACTTCAACGACAAGCTATCTACTCAATCCCTCAGTATCCAAGAGGATTCAGTACCATGTCTTTCAACCTGCGCAATCGTAAATACACCAAGCTGCTGGATTTTACCCCGAAAGAAATGCAACTCCTGCTGGATCTTGGCCGCGACCTCAAACGCGCCAAATACGCCGGTTGCGAACAACAGAGACTGAAAGGTAAGAATATTGCCCTAATCTTTGAAAAAACATCCACCCGGACCCGGTGTGCATTTGAAGTTGCCGCCTTTGACCAGGGCGCTAACGTGACCTTTATCGGCGGCGGCTCCCAAATGGGGCACAAGGAGTCCGTAAAAGATACAGCACGGGTTCTTGGTCGTTTTTATGACGGCATAGAATTCCGTGGATTCAAACAGGAACACGTTGAAGAACTGGCGGAATATGCCGGTGTACCAGTATGGAACGGGCTCACCGACGAATTTCACCCAACCCAGATCATTGCCGACTTCATGACCATGCTGGAACATGGCGATGGCAAACAGCTGCACCAAATGAAGTGGTGTTACCTCGGCGATGGCAAAAACAACATGGGTAACTCCCTCATGGTCGGCGCCGCCAAAATGGGGATGGATTTCCGTATTGCCGCCCCAAGCAGTTATTTCCCTGAAAAGTGGATCGTGGATGAGTGCAACAAGATCGCTGAACATACAGGCGCCACCATCACACTGACAGAAGATGTCGGCAAGGCGGTTAAAGACTGCGATTTCCTCTATGGTGATGTGTGGGTCTCCATGGGTGAACCCAAGGAAGTATGGGATGAACGCGTAAGCGCACTGAAACCCTTCCAGGTCAATATGGATGTCATCAAAAAAACCGGCAACCCGAAGGTGAAATACCTTCACTGCCTGCCCGCCTTCCATAATACGGAAACCACTCTTGGCAAAGAGGTAGCCGAACAATATGGCCTTACCAATGGTGTAGAAGTCACTGAAGACGTGTTTGAGTCAGAATACTGCATCGCCTTTGACGAAGCCGAAAACCGTATGCACTCGATTAAAGCCATCATGGTAGCGACACTGGGCGACTGACAAAGCGCCTTCTTTCCACCCCTTCAAAGAGAGCATTTGAACGCGGGTATTGACCAATTCAAAATGCCATGGGTGACACCCGTCATCCATGGACAATACCTGTCACGTTTCAATCATTGACCTAGCCATCCAGAGGATCAGGGATATGTTAGTTGTCATGGCCCTGGGAGGAAACGCGATTCTACAGCGTGGCCAACCCCTTGAGGCACACATCCAGCGTGAAAATATTCGAACCGCTGCCAAGTCCATCGCCGAAGTCGCCAAAGATCATCAGGTGGTACTGACCCACGGCAATGGCCCGCAGGTTGGCCTGCTTGCTCTGATGAACGAAGCCTACGAAGCGGTGGCCAATTACCCACTGGATGTTCTGGGCGCGCAGACCCAGGGCATGATTGGCTTTATGTTTGAACAGGAACTGCGCAACTTCATGCCGGGCCGTAAAGTCTGCACGGTTTCTACCCAGACAATCGTTGACCCCAACGATCCCGCTTTCGAGAGCCCCGATAAATTTGTCGGGCCGGTTTACACCTACGAAGAAGCCCAAGTCATCCAGGAAGCCAATCCTTGCTGGACCCTGAAACAGGACGGCAACTATTACCGCCGTGTCGTACCCTCGCCGCAACCCATGGAAATACTGGAACTACCCTCGCTACGCCACATAGTGTCATCAGGTGATATCACGGTGATCTGCGGCGGCGGGGGAGGGATTCCTGTCCGCCGGGATGCCGACAATATGCTGCACGGCGTCGAAGCCGTTGTGGACAAGGATCGTGTCTCACGCACACTGGCTGAAGGCTTGGAAGCCGACGCCCTGGTACTGCTGACGGACGTCCCAGCCGTCGAAACCAACTTTGGTCAACCGGATTCGAAAAAGATCAAGGAATGCTCACCGGACGAATTTGAGCAGTTCCCGTTTGCGGCCGGTAGCATGGGACCTAAGGTAGAATCCGTATGCCATTTCGTTCGCTCCGGTGGTAAGTTTGGTGCCATCGGTTCGCTGGACAAGGCGGCGGAAATCCTGCTTGGACGCTCCGGCACCTTTGTTAAGGTAGATGTACCCGGTGGTATCACCTATTATGACTGAACCGACCAGACAACTATTCCAATTACAGCCTCTCACTAGCCGGGAGATGCCAGCCTCACACTGCGAAGTGGCATGACTGGGATCTCGCGGCAAAGTAGTGTCTGCGCATGGTATGTACGGACACAACCGGCGGCGACGGTTTATACCATTGCCAAGGGTGTTTGAAAACAGGGTTTGCCATGGGCTTGGTCCCGCAATTGCCGCCGGTTTGACCGGCTAACGTTGTTTGGCAGGCTTTGATCTATCACCGGATAAGTGTTTACGAAAACTGCGGCGCCGTTAGTTGTTCAGGGTGACAGAGTTTTCGTCGGCAAGGTGACGGAATCTGTTTTCAGCCATAAACGAACGGTTGCGTATTGTGGATATATGCCCATCGGGTCTGAAGCATTTGTTTTCCCTTTGACGCAGGGCCCCATGGCCCGAATTATAAAGGACAGGAAGAAGGCTATGTCCCAGAGTCTGTTACGTTATACCAACATTCTGAGTATTGTTGGTGACATTATCCGGGTCGAAGTACCCAACCTGAGCGACAGTAATGCTCAGGCGCGAAACGGTGATCTCGCCCTGATTGAGCAGAATGGCCAGGCCTATTCGCTTGCGCAGATCATCAAGCTGAACCGCGAAGAAGTTTCCCTCCAGGTGTTCGCGGGCACCAAAGGTCTCTCCACTGACGCCGCAGTCTGCTTCCTCGGCGAACCCATGAAAGCCGTTTACTCCCCGAACATTCTGGGTCGTATCTTCAACGGTGCGGGTGAAGCGATTGATGGCGGTCCGGCACTGGACCAGGATCCCCGCGTTGAAATCGACGGCCCTTCCGTCAACCCGATCCGTCGTGTTCTGGCGTCCCGCATGGTACGTACCAACGTGCCCATGATCGACGTGTTCAACACCCTGGTTGAATCCCAGAAGATTCCGATCTTCTCCGTGTCCGGCGAGCCCTACAACAAGTTCCTGACCCGGATCGCGATCCAGGCGGAAGCGGACGTCGTTGTCTTTGGTGGCATGGGTCTGATCTTCGATGACTACCACTTCTTCAAAACAGCGTTCGAAGAAGCTGGCGTATCTTCCCGTACCGCCATGTACACCAACCTCGCTTCTGACCCGACCGTTGAGCGTCTGATGATCGCCGACATGTCTCTGGCAGTGGCCGAGCATTTCGCCGTGGAAGAAGGCAAGAAGGTCCTGGTTCTGCTAACCGACATGACCTCCTACGCCGACGCCATGAAGGAAATCGGTGTTGCCATGGACAAGATCCCCGCCAACCGGGGTTACATGGGTGACCTGTACTCCCAGCTGGCCCGTCGTTACGAGAAGGCTGCCGACTACAAGGGCGCCGGTTCCGTGACCATCCTGGCAGTCACCACCATGCCCGGTAACGACCTGACTCACCCGGTTCCGGATAACACCGGTTACATCACCGAAGGTCAGTTCTACCTGCACGACGGCGTTATCGATCCGTTCGGTTCCCTGTCCCGTCTGAAGGAGATGGTTATCGGCAAGGAAACCCGGGAAGACCACAGCCAGATCATGAACACCATGATCCGCTTCTACTCCGATTCCGTGAACGCCAAGCAGAAGCAGGCGATGGCTTTCGAACTGTCTCCGTATGATGAGAAAGTAATCCGCTTCGGTGACCAGTTCATCGACAACTTCATGAAGCTGGACGTTTCCATGAGCCTGGAAGAGGCCCTCGACCTGGCGTGGAAGATCCTGGCTGACTGGTTCAGCCCTGAAGAAACGCTGATGAAGCAGAGCCTGATCGAGAAGTACTGGCCCGTGAAATCCCAGGTTGCTGCGGCAGCTGCCACTGAAACCGCCGGGGCATAACCATGGCCAAGATTGCGCTGAACAAAAGCTCGCTTAACCGGGAAAAGCGCAACCTGAAAACGTTCAACCGTTACCTGCCGGCGCTGGAACTCAAGCGTCAGCAGCTGATGGCCGAGCGGAAAAAAGCAGAGGATGCTGTCAGGGAAGCGCGCGAGCGTATTGAGCAGATCGAAAAAGACGTCAGTGAGCAACTACCTATGCTCGCTTGTGAGGATATCAACGTCGAAGGCCTGGTGCGTGTGACCAACGTGGTTCTGGGCGAACAGAACATCGTCGGTACCACCGTGCCCGTCGTTGAGAAGGTTGAGGTAGAGGTCGCCCCCTACAGCTTCCTGACCAAACCTCACTGGGTGGATTTCCTGGTGGAACGCCTGAAGGAAATGGTGGAACTGCATGTTGAGATGCTGGTGCGTGAACTGCGCTACCAGGAGATCAGCAAAGCGACCCGCACCACGTCCCAGCGTGTGAATCTGTTCTCCAAGGTTCTGATCCCACGCAGCAACAAGAATATCGCGAAGATCAAGATCTTCATGTCCGATATGGATCGTGCTGCGGTGGTGAACGCCAAGATCTCCAAAACCAAGATGGCCAGCTGATTTGCCTCGGCAGTCAGCCTAAAGCTGGATAAGAGCATGAGTATCAAAACACTCAAGAAGATCACGCTCTATGGGCTAGCCAGCGAGAAGGAAGCCGTACTCAGCGGATTACAGGAAATGGGGTGTGTTCACCTGATTCCCCTGGCTGAGACACCGGCTGCCCCCGAAGGCGAGCTCAGTGAGCCCCGGGCTGCAAAGGAGGCCTATAGTCACCTCCTGAGCTGTCCGGTCAAGCGACGGGAAATCCGTCGCATGGATGCCATGGACACCGACGAGGTGCTCGCCAAGGTCCTTGCCAACAAGAACCAGCTGCGTGCCGCATCTGACGCCCGTGACAACCTGATCAAGCGGATCCAGGAAGTTCGCCCCTGGGGCGATTTTTCCTTTCCGGAACTGAATCAGCTGGACGACATCCGTCTGTGGTTCTACGTGATTCCTCACCATGACATGGGAGCACTCGAAGAGATCGCGATGCCCTGGGAAGTGGTGCACCGCGATCACAAGAACTGCTATGTCGTCCTGCTGAACAAAACAGAACCGGATGCCAACCTGCTGCCGGTCAAGCGCTCCCACGTGGGCGGTGACTCCCTCTCCAGCCTGGAACACCAGCTGGAAGAAGCGGAAATAAAGGTGGAGGATATCCAGGGTGAACGAGAATCTCTGACCCGTTGGCTCTACGTCCTCAGCCAGATCGTTGCCCGCAAGGAAGATACCCGTGCATTGGAAGACGCTCGTCGTGTGATCCTCGACGATGACCAGTTTTTCCTGGTCTCAGGCTGGCTGCCTGCGGATGAAGAAGAACGCGCCAGTGAATTTGTCGCGTCCTTTGCCGTAGCCGCCACCATCGAAGATCCGGCGCCGGAAGACAATCCGCCGACCCTGCTGGAAAACCCCGAGTCCGTCGCCGGCGGTACGGAAGCCATGGCTTTCTACCAGCTGCCCGGTTACCGGACCTGGGATCCCAGCACCGTGGTGTTTTTCTCGTTCTCCCTGTTCTTTGCCATGATCATGAACGATGCGGCTTACTGCGCCATCCTTGGCGGCCTCGTCTTCCTGTTCCGCAAGAAACTGGGTGCCAGCGGGACAGGCATCCGCATCCGTAACCTGGCCTATTTCATGTCAGGTCTCGGTATTCTCTGGGGCATCGGCTCCAGCAGCTATTTCGGTTACACGCCTGACAAAAACACGTTCTTTGGCTCGCTGCATTTCATTGATATGAACAATTACGGCGCCATGATGAAGGTTTCCATCATCATTGGTGCGACCCATATTGTGATTGCGAACCTGGTCACTGCCTGGAACAATCGTACGCGCCTCTATGCGCTGGCGCCTGTGGGCTGGTCACTGGCCATCGCCGGTGGTGTGGCTCTGTGGCTCGGCATAACGGGTGATCTGGAGCCGGTATGGAAAACAACGTTTGGTCCTGCATTAGCCATTGCCGGTGCAGCGCTGATCTTCCTGTTTACCAGCACACGTCCGCTCTCCAGCGCGAAAGACGTACTGTTCCGGATCGCTGACGGTCTGCATGCGCTTTACAATATCTCCAGTGTTTTCGGCGATATTCTGAGCTATATGCGTCTGTTCGCCCTCGGCCTGGCCGGCTCGTCTCTGGCTGTAACCTTCAATACGCTGGCCTTCCAGGTTCTGGAAAGCATGCCGGGTATCGGTGTTCTGTTCTGCGCCCTGATCCTGATCGCGGGTCACCTGCTCAATATCAGCCTCTCCCTGATGGGTGGTGTTGTGCACGGCCTGCGTCTGAATGTGATTGAGTTCTTCAAGTGGAGCCTGACTGAAGAAGGCTACCCGTTTAAACCGTTTAAAAAGCAAGAGGATTGATTCATGGATAACTATATGATGCTGCTAGGCTGGGCTGGTATTTTCGCTCCTATGGCTCTGGGTGCCATCGGCTCCGGTATGGGTTGCTCCATCTCCGGCCAGGCGGCCTGCGGCGCCATGCTGGATGTTGAAAGCGGTTACGGTAAGTTCATCGGTCTGTCCGCACTGCCTTCTTCTCAGGGCATCCTGGGTATCGTCATCATGTTCATCCTGATGGGTACTCCCCTGACCGTTGACACTGCGCCTGCTTTCTTCGGCATCGGCGTTCTGGCAGGTGTTGCACTGCTGGTTACTGCTATCTACCAGGGCAAGGCGGTTGCTGGTGCTATCAATGCGTCCAAGAACAAGCCTGAGATCTTCGGTCTGTCCATCGCTCCTGCGGCTATCGTAGAAGGCTTCTCTGTATTCGCCTTCGTATTCGCCCTGGTTCTGGCTGGCAACATCGCCGCCTAAGCCTGTCGATTAACGTTGCTAACAGGGTGAAGTCATGACTGAAGTAGCAAGTAATGTATCCGTCGGGGTACAGGAGCTGATCGAAAAGCTCCGTAACCAGGGCGTTGCCAACGGCCGCACTGAAGCCGACAAAATTGTCTCCGACGCCCGCGCCGAAGCGGACCGGATCCTGGAAGAAGCGCGCCTGCAGGCCGCTGACCTGGTGAACAAGGCGAAGAAAGAAGCCGACTTCACCATCAAGGCCGGCGAAGAGTCCCTGGAACTGGCCGGGCGTAACGCCGTGCTGGAACTGAAGGACTTCCTGCTCAAGCAGTTCTCCGAACAGATCCGCCTGACCGTCGCCCGCGAAATGGAAGACCAGGGTATCCTCAAGAACATGATTCTTGAAGTAGCCGGTCGTAACAGCCTGCGCGGTGAAGAAAACGTCGAAGTGATCCTGCCCCGCAAGGTCATCGGTGTTGAAGACCTGCGCGAGCACCCTGAAGCACTGAAAGAAGGCTCACTGGCCTACTTCGCGGTGCGTCAGGGCAAGGAAATGCTGAGCAACGGCGTCACCTTCAAGGTCGGCGGCGAGAAGCAGACCGGCGTGACCTTCCGCCTGCGCGAGAAGAACATCGAAGTTGAACTGGATGACACCGCTGTCAGCACCATGCTGCTGAAGCACCTGCAGCCCCGTTTCCGCGCGCTGCTGGAAGGCATCATCAATTAAGGCTGACGCTGCCGGCTGACGGCGCTCGGGCTGTTTTTACAACCCGAACGTCGCTCCGGCAGCGCCTGTAAGGAGCAAGCCATGGCTGACAATGCGTGTTATACCTTGCTGACCTCGCTGCCGCACATTGATTCCCTGTTCAACAGCCGGATCACCCCGATCTCCCGTTTCCAGCTGGACCGCCGCTTGTCCATGCTGGAAATGGAAGATCAGGAGCGCCTGGTTCTGATCGAGAATCTGCTGCACTGGGATCACCTGGCGGACGATGTCAACGAAAGCGCCCTGATCCGCATGGCCGAAAAGGCCCGCGATCAACTGGACAGCCAGACCCTTCGTGAACTGGTGGACTGGCGGCTGGACATGCGCACCATCGTGGCCGCCCTGCGCCGCAAGCACCTGGGTGAAGCTGCGCCGACCACGGCGAAGTGGAGCTACGGTACCCGCTACGAATACATTCGCAGCCACTGGAGTTCCCCGACACTGGGCCTGGGCAAGGCGTTTCCGTGGATCCACAAGGTCAACGAATGCCTGCGTACCGGCAACTGTGTTGAACTGGAAAAGACCCTGCCGCAAGCCGTCTGGGACCAGCTCAACCGCCTGGCCACCCGGCACCAGTTCGATTTCGAGGCCGTCGTCATCTACGTGCTGCGCTGGAACCTGGTCGCCCGCTGGACCTGCTATGACACCAGCAAGGCGCAGACCCGCTTCCGGAAGCTGATCGACAAGAGCCTCGGCGAATTCAGGGACCAGTTGCCGGTCAGCAACTGATCACGACGACTTCAACTGCAGAACGGTCAATGAACCGACTGTGCAAGGAAAAGGTTATCGCGTTATGAGTACAACGCACGAACAGAACGCCACAGCCCGCGTCGTGGCCGTCAATGGTGACATCATCACCATTGAAACCATCGACAAGGGCGATGAAAGCCGCGCCCTCGTCAAGAACGAAGTGGTTTACGTGGTACCCAGCCGCAAGCAGAACGAAAGCATTGACGAAATGCTGATGTCTGAAGTCCTGCGGGTTCACGGCAAGACCGCTGACATCCAGGTCTTCGAAGATACCCGCGGCGTTGCTGTCGGTGACTACATCGTCCAGACCGGTCAGCTGCTGTCCGTGGAACTGGGCCCGGGTATCCTGAGCCAGATCTACGATGGTCTGCAGAATCCGCTGGAAAACCTGGCACAGCTGCACGGTACTTTCCTGCAGCGTGGTGTTCAGGCAGAAGCCCTGGACCGTACCAAGACCTGGTCTTTTGTCGCCAAGGCCCGTGTCGGTGACGTCCTGCGTGGTGGTGAGACTCTGGGTACTGTCCAGGAAGGTCGCTTCACCCATAAGGTGATGGTTCCCTTTGATCTGACCGGCAGCATCACCGTTGACTGGATTCAGGAAGGCACCTTTAGCGTTGATACCGTTGTGGCCCGTGTCCGCGACGAGCAGGGCAAAGAGCGTGAGCTGAACATGATTCAGCGCTGGCCGGTACGTCGCTCCATTTCCGAGACCCTGTCTCAGAAAGGCGGCAAGACCACCCGTCACTACCCGACTCAACCCCTGATCACCCAGCAGCGTCTGGTTGACACCTTCTTCCCCATCGCCCGTGGCGGTACCGGCTGTATCCCTGGTCCGTTCGGTGCAGGTAAGACCGTACTGCAGCACATGCTGTCCAAGTACTCTTCTGCCGACATCGTTATCGTTATCGCCTGTGGTGAACGTGCCGGTGAGGTGGTAGAAACCATCGACGAGTTCCCGAAACTGCAGGATCCCAGCGGCGCCGGCTCCCTGATGGACCGTACCACCATCATCTGTAACACCTCCTCCATGCCGGTTGCGGCCCGTGAAGCCTCCATCTACACCGGTCTGACCCTGGGTGAGTACTACCGTCAGATGGGTTACAACGTGTTGATCCTGGCTGACTCCACGTCCCGTTGGGCGCAGGCGATGCGTGAAACCTCCAACCGTCTGGAAGAGATCCCAGGTGAAGAAGGTTTCCCGGCGTACATCGACTCCGCGATCAAGGGTCTGTACGAGCGTGCGGGTGTTATCAGCAACGAAGACGGTGAGTCCGGTTCCCTGACCATGATCGGCACTGTATCGCCGGCCGGTGGTAACTTCGAAGAGCCCGTGACCCTGTCTACCCTGGCGACCGTGAAGTGCTTCCTGGGTCTGTCTTACGACCGTGCTTACAAGCGCTTCTTCCCGGCGGTTGACCCGCTGATCTCCTGGTCTCGTTACCTGGATCAGATGAAGCCCTGGTACGATGCCAACCTGTCCAACGACTGGGTTGCCATGGTGACCGAAATGCAGAAGCTGCTGGTTCGCGGTGAAAGCATCAACCAGATGATGCAGGTGACCGGCGAAGAAGGTGTGACCTTGGGCGACTACGTCGAGTTCCAGAAGTCCCTGTTCCTGGACATGGTTTACCTGCAGCAGGACGCTTTCGACCATATCGACGCTGCCTGCTCCCTGGAGCGTCAGAAGTTCAGCTTCCGCCTGATCGTTGACCTGATCCGTCAGGACTACAACTTCGCTGACAAGAACGTCGCCCGCGACTTCTTCGTGAAGCTGACCGGTCTGTACAAGAACTTCAACTATGCGCACATGGATTCGTCCGAATACAAGGACTACCTGGAAAAGATCAAGGATCTGCGCAACCAGTTTGCTGTCAGTGCCGAAGCGGCCTGATAAACGACTGTATCCTTACAGAAACAAAGGCCGGCAAATGCCGGCCTTTGTTTTTCCTGAAAACATCATAAAAACTCTGATTTCCCCCGCCTCAAGCGTCAATTTAAAGACGATATTTATCAACAAAACCAGAAGCCACTTACCAAGTGTTAAATAACTATAACTGTAGTGACACGTAATACCAATCACCTTTTCTAACTACTGCATAAGTGCCCACTGGCGAGAGCATAAACTGAACAACCGTCCAGCCTCGCTACACAGTTTATTCCAGGCATTGCAGCAACAATCCACAATATCCTCGTAACCCTCAA
>MUIA01000193.1 GCA_002084115.1 Oceanospirillales bacterium LUC14_002_19_P2
AACGGCCAAAGTTGAAGAAAATCAATGCGTAAGGAGCGATATGTGGTCAGTCATAGAGAAAATTCTGGATGCTTGAACACCGATTCTGGAAAACCGGAAAAAGTGTTCAAGACTTACCAGAATGGGTGTTCAAGAGTTACCAGAATCGGTGTTCAAGTTGTGCCAGAATACGCAGGGCCACCGCCCGTCCTAATAACAATAACAGGGCAGGTAAGCTGATTACTTTGCAGGATGATGTCTTGTGGTTCTGCAAGCAAATGGAATCGGGGTCGCGGAGAAGAAGGCTGATTGATCAGCACGGCGCAAACCGGTGCAGGGAAGACAGAAAGCTATTGACTACACAGTGGATGTAAAGTAATCCGTTTGTCACATACTCCTCGACGGGGCCTTTAAGGCCCCGTTTTTTTATTGTTACAGCATATCTTTCAAGCGATACCACAACATGCCTAGCGCCAGCAGCGGTGACCGGAAGGTCTTGCCGCCGGGGAAGGTCATATGGCGAATTTGGGCATAGGCGTCAAAGCGCTGCGCCTGGCCGGAAATCGCTTCCGCCAGCACACGGGCTGCCGTATGGGTCGCGTTGACCCCGTGACCTGAATACGCCTGGGCATAATAGATGTTGGGTTCCAGTCGGCCGATCTGCGGCATCCGGTTGGCGCCGATACCAATCATTCCCCCCCACTGGTAATCAATCCTGGCATCCTTGAGTTGTGGGAAAACCTTTAGCATCTTGGGTCGCATGGATTCGACGATGTCTTTGGGGTCACGCCCAGAGTAGTTGCACATGCCGCCAAACAACAGTCGTTTGTCAGCGGAGAGCCGGAAGTAATCCAGGGCAACGCTCATGTCACAGATGGCGTAGTCACTGGGAATCAGTGAGTTGTGCACAGAAGGTTCCAGTGGCTCGGTGGCAATGATATAGCTACCTGCAGGCAATACTTTGCCACCGATGGCGGGCTCCAGGTCCCCCAGGTAGGCATTACCACCCAGGATCAGGAAGTCAGCGGTGACGGAGCCTTTATCAGTGAAGACTTTGGGCTTGTCGCCTTTCTGTATCTTATTGACCTTGGAGTATTCAAAAAGTCGGGCGCCTTGCTGGGCCGCGGCTTCCGCTTCTCCAATACACAGGTTGAGTGGGTGCAGATGCCCACTGCCCATATCGACCATGCCACCAATGTAGCGATCGGTGTCAACGATATCGCGAACCTGTTCATGGCTGATCATTTTTAGGTCATGGGGATATTCGCGGGATTGCATCCACTCATAATCTTCTTTCAGCTCGCGCAGAAGGCGCGGCTTCATGGCTGCATCAAAGTACCCCATCTTGAGATCACACTGGATGTCATATTTGGCGATGCGCTTTCGGACCAGGTCAACAGCTTCCAGGCCCATTGTGTGGATTGCTTCGACACCGTCCTGACCAATCTGGTTGCGGAACTGGTCAGGATTTTCACCAATCCCCCGAATCAGCTGGCCGCCGTTACGGCCGGATGCGCCCCAGCCGATCTTGTGGGCTTCCAGCAGGACAACATTAAAGCCACGCTCAGTCAGCTCCAGCGCCGACGCAACACCGCTGAAACCGCCGCCGACGATGCAGATATCGGTGGTGATATGTTCATCAAGCACCGGATAATCAGTCTGTGTATTGACGGTCGCCGCATAGTACGAGTCGGCATGCCGGTCACTATGGACCGGCCTGCGGGTACGTTTATGGGTGACGATATCCACAGTGATCGGCGCTTCCCGGACACTGGTCTCCGTCATGTCACTCTCCCTCTTTTGTTATTATTCTTATCAGGATCAGCCCAGTGAAATCCACGTCGCCTTGAGTTCGGTGTACTTGTCAAAGGCGTGCAGGGATTTGTCGCGGCCGTTGCCGGACTGCTTATAACCGCCAAACGGGGCGGTCATATCGCCACCGTCATAATGGTTGACCCAGACGGAACCGGCGCGCAGGCGTTTGGCGACACGGTGAGCTTTGCCGATATCTTGACTCCATACCGCTGCCGCCAGTCCGTAATCTGTATCGTTGGCGATGCTGACCGCTTCTTCTTCCCCATTGAAGGTAATGACTGAAAGAACGGAACCGAAAATCTCTTCCTGGGCGATGCGCATCTTATTGCCGACGCCAGTAAAGACCGTTGGCTGAACATAATAACCGCCGGTTTCTGACAGGGTTTGAGTGCCGCCCGTTTGAAGCAATGCGCCGTCCTGTTTTCCGGCTTCGATGTAATTCAGTACGGTCTGTAGTTGCTGCTGGTCAACAATGGCGCCGACATTGGTGTCAGGATCCAACGGATGGCCGGGCTTCCACTGCTGCAGTTCCTCAATCACCATGGCAACAAATTCATCGTGAATACTTTCTTCAACCAGCAGACGGGAACCTGCGGTACAGACTTCCCCCTGGTTGAAGCAGATAGCGCCAGCAGCAGCGCTGGCAGCCGCGCGGAGGTCGGGGGCATCGGCGAACACAATGTTCGGGCTCTTGCCACCGGCTTCCAGCCAGATCCGCTTCATATTGGATTCACCCGCATAAATCATCAGCTGTTTGGCTGTGCGGGTAGAGCCGGTAAACACCAGCGTGTCGACATCGTTGTGCAGTGCCAACGCTTTACCGGCGGTATGACCAAAGCCTGGCAGAACGTTCAGAACGCTTTTGGGAAAACCGGCTTCGATGGCCAGTTCTGCAATGCGGATTGCGGTTAACGGTGATTTCTCGGAAGGCTTCAATACCACACTATTACCCGTCGCCAACGCCGGACCGAGTTTCCAGCAGGCCATCAGTAACGGGAAATTCCAGGGAACAATGGCGCCCACCACGCCGATCGGCTCACGGGTGATCATGCCGATTTCATTCTCTGGTGTCGGTGCAATCTCATCGTAAACCTTGTCAATTGCTTCGCCACTCCAACTCAGGCTGCGGGCAGCGGCGGGGATATCCACAGACAGGCTGTCACCGATGGGTTTGCCCATATCAAGGGTTTCCAGCAGTGCCAGTTCATCTTTATGTTCAAGCAGAAGGCCGGCCAGTTTTATCATGACTTGCTTGCGAGCCGCCGGTGCCATGCGTGACCAGCTGCCGGCTTCAAACGTCGCGCGGGCATTGGCAACGGCCTGGTCTACATCGGCCTGATTGCAGCTGGCGACCTGCGCCAGTACCCGGTTGTCGATGGGGGAGCGACATTCGAAGGTGTCGCCGGAGGTCGCATCGGTATATTCACCGTTAATAAAGGCACGGCCATTAATGGTCAGTTCAGCCGCCATGGCTTCCCACTGTTCGCGGCTGTTGCGGAGTTCTGTCATGAATTACCACCTGGTTTGTGTATTTGTTGTCATTATGGGTTCGACACAGTCGCCTGTCAGGGGTTCAGCGTTTGGCAGGCTGCGCAGTATTTTAAACATGCGTTTTACTGTTGTGGCATTGCCATGACTCTAGTATTGCTATCACGATTTATGCAATATTTTTGACAAAAAATAAACAAATAGGGGGGAAAGTGTGTAATTTAGCGTTTGATATATTTTACATATCTCTGCTAAATTTCATTGTGAAGGCGGCAGTCGCTGATAAAAATACCTGACAGTCAGTGTGGCTGGATGTGATGTGAAGCCTGCTGAGAACGACACTGATACGAATAACAAGAACTATACAGCCCTGATCCCCCGCAGGCTGTCTGGACAGAATAACAACAGGGAGTCATTTCCATGAGTTTCAGTTCTGATGCCGGCAAGCCCGGGCTGGACGCTTTCTGGATGCCATTCACCGCCAATCGCCAGTTCAAGGCGGAGCCCCGAATGCTCACGAGTGCGGAAGGCATGTATTACACCAATGACAAGGGCGAAAAGGTCCTGGACGGTACCGCCGGTCTCTGGTGTGTGAATGCAGGCCATGGTCGCCGGGAGATTTCCGAAGCGGTGGCCCGTCAGGTGGCACAGCTGGATTATGCGCCGCCTTTCCAGATGGGACATCCCCTGGCCTTTGAATTTGCCGAGCGTCTGACTGAGCACACACCGGGTAACCTGAACCATGTCTTTTTCACCAATTCAGGCTCTGAGTCCGTAGAAACCGCGCTGAAAATTGCCATTTCCTATCATCGTGCTCGCGGTGAAGGTACCCGTCAGCGACTGTTTGGTCGTGAGAAGGGCTATCACGGCGTGAACTTCGGCGGCATTTCCGTTGGCGGTATTCCCAATAACCGGAAAGTGTACGGTTCCCTGCTCAATGGTGTGGACCACCTGCCCCATACCCTGAACATCAAACTGAATGCCTTCAGCAAAGGCTTACCGGAGAATGGCGTTGAACTGGCGGATGAACTGGAAAAAATCGTCGCTCTCCACGATGCCTCCAATATTGCCGCTGTGATTGTCGAGCCGATGTCCGGTTCGGGTGGAGTCATCATGCCGCCGAAAGGCTACCTGCGTCGTCTGCGGGAAATTACCCGCAAGCACGGCATCCTTCTGATTTTCGATGAAGTGAATACTGGGTTTGGCCGGGTAGGTGAAGCCTTCGCCTCAACTCGCTGGGATGTGGTACCGGATATTATCACTACAGCTAAAGGTCTCACCAACGGCGCTATTCCCATGGGTGCGGTTTTCGTCAGCGATGAAATTCACGACGCCTTTATGCAAGGCCCGGAAAACATGATCGAGCTGTTCCATGGCTATACTTACTCCGGCCATCCGGTGGGCGCTGCGGCAGGTCTGGCGACACTGGATATCTATGAGCGTGATGGCCTGTTCCAGCGCACCATTGAAATGGAAAGCTATTTTGAGGAAGCCGTTCACAGTTTGAAGGGGCTGCCTAATGTTATTGACTCAAGTTACGCAGTAACGAATAACCTTAGCTGCTCGAATGATGCCCGCAGAGCGGTCATGTAAATCTTCGCCCTGAGCTGAAAATGATTGACCTTCAGTTTCAGGGAGAGGGTTTCCAA
>MUIA01000424.1 GCA_002084115.1 Oceanospirillales bacterium LUC14_002_19_P2
GGTTGGAAACCCTCTCCCTGAAACTGAAGGTCAAACATTTTCTGCTCAGGGCGAAGATTTACATGACCGCTCTGCGGGCATCATTCGAGCAGCTAAGGTTATTCGTTACTGCGTAACTTGAGTTAGTGAGTACAACGACTTCACGCTCCAGCAGTTCATCTGACGTGTAATAATCCACCAGGCTGGTCACTGTCTGCCGGGGTTTTTCCTCTCCAATATCAATTTGTACCTTGTAGAGCTTTTCCGTATCTGGCACCCGTTCAACAGATAATACCTTGCCAACACGAATATCGAGCTTTTTGAAATCGGCAAAACTGACGTCTGACATACCCTCTCCCGGTCGAATACAGGAAAAAGAATGATTATGAAGACTAACGGAAGAATGAGGAAACGGGCGATTCAGTCTATGTGGCCGATGCCTGACGCGCATCAACAAAACTGCCGCCTGAGCGGCGGCAGTAATCATGAAGAACACCCAAGAGGTTAATCGAGCGCCTTGCCCTCTGGGGTCAGGCGCAGCCAGTCATGGGAATACCAGTAATAACGACGACCACTCTGGTCTGGCGCTGTACAGTTAAAACGGGAACGTCCCGGTTGAATCGCCTTTTCTGACTGAATCTGGAAAGTCGTTTTTTCCGCATCCAGCCAGTTGATCTTGAGACTTTCTCCCAGACCATAGCAGGCCAGCAATTTTTTCTGATAATCCCCACCAGCCAGCGTCAGCTGTAAAACCGGGGTTGTGTTGTTTTCATCAATAAGACTGCTGTCTGGTGTTTTTGTACGGATCGGCAAAGGCAGTGTGTTGACCTTGGTGATAAAGGAGTCCATCGCCGCATATGCGCCCCCCATCGGGAACCGGGGTAGCTTGGTGAAGTCAGATAATGCTCCAACCGGGCCTGACTGTTGGCCAAATCCCACAAAACCCATCTGTCCAATCAACTGACGCAAAGGAGGCACTGTCTCACCGTAAGGCCAGACAAACATCTTCAGGTCCTGCCCGGTCTTTTCGCTGATAATCCTCTCTGCGGTCTCGATATCCTTGTGGATTCTGTTTAACCAGGCCTGCTCACCTTCCCCTTTGGTACGTTCAACCAAATGGCCATGACTGACGCCATGATTAGCGATGGAAGCACCGCCTTTCACCATTTCATTCAGCTGCTGCCAACTCAGAGCTTCGCCATACCCACGGTCAACTGCATCCGTATTCACAAAAATAGTGAATGGATAACTGTGTTTCTTCAGTAAGGGAAAAGCTTCGCGGTAAATGGAGATGTAAGCATCATCAAAAGTAATCGCCACCGTACGGTCAGGCAGTGCCTGGTGGGTGCGTATCCGCTTGATGACGTCTGGCAATGCCATGACGGTAAAGCCGTTATCCTTCAGGTAGGATAAATGTTCTTCAAACTGCGCAGGCGTTACGCTGGTGCTGCGCGGAGTATCATCACTGACATGGTGATATTGCAGGATCACTGCATGATCTGCCGCAAAGACGCGGGCAGACAACAACAGTAACAACGAAAGAATGGTTGATAAGCGCAGCAAACTCGAGATCCCTTCAGGCAATTATTATCGATATTGTCTCAAAGTTGTCCAATGACGGTTATTGCCGTACACGACCGTAATGCTGCGGTTTCTAGCAGGATGGCCGACGGAAACCGTCTATTCAGGGCATCATAACGTCAGTTTTGACGAAAGCACACCCCAATAGAAGCGATCACACCGGCAATGCTTTATATCTGTTGACGATGCCTGAATACGGCAGGCACCGGGTTCACTCTCACGGCCGACGTTGGTTCAGGCCCATTTACGGATCAGGCCTTCCTGCGTAGACGACGCGACCAACCGCCCCTGGCGATCAAACAACTGTCCACGGACAAAGCAACGCCCCCCAGAGGCAGAAGGACTTTCCATTGCATACAGCAACCAGTCATCCATGCGGAAATCCCGGTGGAACCACATGGAATGATCCAGACTGGCAACCTGCATATTCTTCTTCCAGAACGACACGCCGTGTGGCTCCAGGGAGGTTGGCAGAAAATTGAAGTCTGATGCATAGGCCAGCAGATATTTGTGTACTCGCAGATCGTCTGGCAACTTGCCCGCCGCCTTCAGCCAGATATAACGAACAGGATCGCGCTTTTCAGGCTGCAGTGGATTGTTGGGGTTCACAGGGCGTATATCAATCGGCTTATCGCAGGTCATCTTGTCGCGGATGGATTTCGGAATAAACTGCTCAAACCGTCTGACCAGTTCCAACTCCGACGTCAGACCGTCAGGTCCGTCCACTTCCGGCATAACAGGCTTCTGGTGAGCAAAACCTTCCTCGTCTATCTGGAAAGACGCCGCCAGGTTAAAGATGGATTTGCCATTCTGGATCGCAACAACACGACGGGTAGTAAAGCTCTTTCCATCCCGGGCATTATCCACTTCGTAGACAATCGGCTGGCGGGCATTTCCCGGTCGCAGGAAATAGCAGTGAAAGGAATGCAGGCCGCGATCTTCATTGACGGTCTGCTTGGCAGCAGACAACGCCTGCCCGATAACCTGTCCGCCAAACACATTGCCGAAACCGAGATCCTGGCTCTGGCCCCGAAAAATGCCTTCTTCAATACGTTCCAGTTTCAACAGGTCCATAAGTTCTGTCAGTACACTGCTCATTCATAAGCTCCTTGCACTTCGCCTGCCTGTACAGGTCATGCCTGAGGCCTGGTCGATTATTATGATGTCCGATGTTTTTTCGACGACTGACGGATTTTTTCATACCAGTCGGAAGGATCTACCAGAAGACCGTTGTCATCAATCGCTGGATAAGCCGCCTGTCGTTCATCACAGTAGCGGGCCAGTTCCGGATAACACCAACGGAAGAGTGTCCTGCGATAACACTCTGGTTCCAGGCGACTACGACGGTACAAACCTTGACGTTCACGCTGACGCATGGCCTCCGCAAGAATAATCGCCGCAGCCACGGAAACATTGTACGACTCCACCATGCCCTGCATGGGAATGATGACATGCTCGTCTGCCAGGTCCGCACCGGTTTCGCTCACACCGTATTTTTCAGCCCCCATCAACAATACACAGGGAACTGTAAAATCCAGCTCATGATACGGCTTTGCCCGCTCTGAGAAATGCGCAGCATAGACTTTGAAGCGCCGCTCCCGAAAATGTCGAATGCCGTCGTCAATACTGTTGTGCGTGGCGACATTGACCCAGCGGTTGCTCCCCATGGAACGACGCCGCAACTGACGGGCCCGTACGGGTGATTGGGAAAGATGAACCGTATCAATACCCACGGCATCGCAGGTACGCAGAATGGCAGCCAGGTTATGGGCTTTGTGCACCTGATCAGTCAACAACGCCAGATCCGGCTGACGACGGTCAAGCGCGATCCGCAGCTTCTGGAAACGTTCCGGTGTCATGGTGGTCTGCATCGGGTATGGGACAGGCATTGTAAAAACATTGCCTGCAACAGGGCAACCGATACGTACAATTACCGATCAGCTGTTTTGACGTATGGCGGACCCGCGGGCTAATGCCCGCTCCACTAATGCCACCAAGACATCATCAAACGCCAGCCCCGCCGCCTCGGCAGCATCCGGTAGCAGACTGGTTGGCGTCAGCCCGGGAATGGTGTTGAGTTCCAGAAACACAGGATCCTGATCGTCCGGAACCATAAAATCCGCACGGGCAAAGTCCCGGCACCCCAGAACCTCAAAGGCCTTGACCGCATAGGCTTCACAGAGTTGATACTGATGATCCGTCAGCCGGGCAGGAATAATGTGCTCGCTTCGTCCCGGCGTGTATTTTTCATCATAACCATAGCCGGTGAGGCGGGCATCTTCAGGCAAGCAGATTTCAATGACTGGCAGCGACATGACTTTCGGATGTTCCAGAACTGATACCGTAGCTTCTTTTCCCGGCACCATGGACTCCACCAGCACATCGGATTCTACGGAAAATGCCTCTCTGAAGGCGATCTCCAGCTCATCAGCCTGCCTAACCAGCGATGTACCCAGGGATGAGCCCTGCGAACGGGGCTTGATAACAACAGAATGCCCCAGCTGTGCCAGTGTGGTTTGAACGGCTTTGTCGATCCCCTCCTCCCGCTTGACCACCAGATCACAGGCAAGGGGAATGCCATGCGCTTTCAGTAACTGTTTAGTGAGCAGTTTATCCATGGCTAGGGCACTGGCTGTGACACCTGACCCAACATAAGGAATCTGCATAATTTCCAGCAACCCCTGGATCGTGCCGTCCTCGCCCGGCGGGCCATGCAGTACAGGAAACGCTATATCCGGTGCCAGACGGTGCAGTTCCACCCCAATGGCCGGGGTCAGTTCCAGCACATGCAGGTCAGGATAATGATGCCTGAGCGCTGCCTGTACCCGCCCCACAGACAGCCGCGACACCGCCGCCTCTGACGAAGGACCACCACAGATCAGCGCAACACGGGGACAGGACAGGCCGGACATGATTTACTTCCAGAAAAAACAGGGACTGCCGTCACACAGCCATAGCAAAGCAGTAAACATAGAAACCAACAGCCAAAAATGCCACTGGCAATCCCGCAAACACTCGCCGACAATAGCGCCCATGCCTGTACCGGAATGACGACCATGATTGAAAGCCGTACCCCCGCCCACGTGTCCTATGCCCTGATTGCCCTGAACATTCCGACGGCATTTCCGATGCTGGTCGCTGTTATCATGGCCTATGTCTACCGCGCCCGGACGGATGACGCCCTCCTCTATTCCCACTATACGTGGCAGATCAGAACCTTCTGGATCAACCTGCTATTGGCTATTATCGGTCTGGGACTGACCCTGCTGCTGATCGGTTATCTGGTCCTGTTTTTGAACCAGCTCTATCTCTTGTATCGTTTGGTGGTGGGATGGTACCGGTTATCGCAGGAACGTTATCCGGTTGAGTGGTAAATCGTGACAATAGAAGCACACATTTCCTGACAGGAAAAACGGAGGGGCAGCGAGGGTATACACATCGGTAGAATATGTATACTATCCAACACTATCGTACCAATGGATGTTCGGTACAACACAACAATAAGAAACCACTGCCAAAAAGTGGGCCGTCAGGGACAATACCATGGAATATACCCGCGCCTTCAGTCCTCGCATGCTGGACGCAGAGCCTGTCTCCATCGAGTTCGGGCAATGGCTCTTGCAGTACCAGGCCTTTTCCAATCCTGCTAACGATCATCGAACACCGGTTGTTTTCCTTTCCGGCGCGTTTCAGAACTTTCGCAGTTTTCGACATGAAGTCGAAGTATTTCTTCAAGATTTCCCGGTTATTCTGCTGGATCTACCCTCCCAGGGTTCCAACCCACAACTGGTGCCGGATCTGTCGTTGGAGGACATGGCCTGCCTGCTGAAAGGATTCCTGGATGTCTGCGGTATCGAACGGATCAACCTGATCGGTATCTCCTAAGGTTCACTACTGGCCAGCCTGTTTGCCACCGAGTTCCCGGAGCGTATTGAGAAACTGTTACTCAGTGGCACGACGCCCATGGGTCGCCCTGCCCTGATGCGCACATTGGAAGAGTCACTGCACCTCTGCCGGGAAGGGCGTATCAAGGAGTTTGCAGCAGGTTTTGTCACTACCATGATCAACCATTACCATGTGGAACAAACCGGATTGGGTCGGACACATCAGAAGCTGCTGTTTCGCCAGGTTTCCCGTTTAGATGAAGCCGAATGCGAACGTTTCCTTCAGAACACACAGCGTCTGATCGACTTCAAGGGCTTCGATAAATACCCGCAATGTCCCACGCTGGTTGCCACCGGTGAATATGATCACTTTACACTGCCCTGTGAAAACGCAGCCTTTGCCCTGCGCTGCTCTCGCTCAACGTTCGCATTGATACACAATGCCGACCACATGAGCATCTTTTCACGCAGGGAAGGGACCTGTCGGTTGTTTTACCATTTTCTGACCGGCCGCCCACTCACTAGCGGCAAGGACTTCCAGGTCATGAATCGGGTCGCCATGGTCACCATGGAACGACGGATCAGCCCACGACTGGTGCCCATTCGTAACGGCGCCTGCATTCTGAAAACAGAGAGTGGTGAAAAAATCGCAGCCCGCATTGACGATATCAACTTCTTTGGAACCCGGCTGTCACTGAAAGAAAACCGCACACTGGATTTAAACGAGCGCAATCTCGAATTGCAGATTGACAGCATTGGCGTATCACTGTCGGTTCACGTCCTGGAACAGGATGATGACCAATTGCGGGGCCACTTTATTCATATTGACCTGCAAACCGCAGAGCAGTTCAGACAGTATCTCAATGATGACAGCTATTTCATGGACCAGCAGCCATTGGCGCTGTTTGAGGAAGAGCTTGTCGCCGACATTGCCGGATAACCTTCAGTCAGGAAGCCGTCGTCATCAGACAGCGGCTTCCACAATCCTCACGGCGCTGGGAATCTCAAGCTTTCTCAAGGGTAGACTGTCGTAATAGCTGCCAGGGTTATGTACCTTGATATCGGCAAACCCGCAACCGGAAAACCCAGCCTCTATTTCCTGATCATCACGATAATGCAATGGGTAGCCCCCCCGGGTTAATAAACCCACGACCTTTTGAGCAAACTGCACCCAGCGATAGAGAGGATGTTCCTGAAGATCTGGATAAATTTCTGTCAGGTAAATCCCCTTGGGAAACGTCACCAGATTATCTGCCAGCCGTTTCCAGAAATCAGTAATCACCGGTAATTCAAAATAGTTCACCAATCCTTCGGTAATGACCAGTACCGGCTTGCTGTTATCAAGCCTGGAAAACAAGACGGAGAGACTCTCCGCCCCTTCCTGCGCAAGAATATTGCATTCAGCCACCAGGTGTCGGTCAGACAACAGACCATGCTGTGAAAGATAGCGGCGCTTTCTGGCAGCCATATCCGGCAAATCGGCTTCAATATAGCGCAGGGAGTCACCATACTTCCGCATGAAACAGGCGCCCCTCGGTGACATACCTGCCGCGATCTCTATGACCTGACAAACGCCTTGCTGCTCAATGGCACGGGAAAGCAGTTCATCAATGATGAGATGTCGCTCCAGCAGAAATGTTTCAATGTCTGCTCCGGCGACTGCGCGAATCAAGGCATTCACCGGCGCCAGTGCCCCATAGCTCAACTTTCCCTTAAACGAGTAGAGTTCGGGTAACGACAAACCGTGGCGAAACCAGACGTGACCGGTATAAAGTGCGCTAATACTGATACGGGAAGTATCCGAGTCAGGGGTGAAATTTGCAGAGGGAGACATCATAGTCTTCTTTATATACGCTTTTATCATTATTTTAAGGGCGAGCATAACGAGGCGTAATTAAGCACGAAAGTTCCGATTAAGCAGTGGAAAGAGACACATGACACAGCGTTTGCCTGTTCACGAGGTTCCGGCAGGTACCGTATGGATCTAAACGACATCCAGCCCATGCTGGAGTGGCTGCGTAGCCACCACGAGTGGCTTGCCGTCAGCATCATGCTGATCGCACTGGTCGAGTCACTGGCCATTGCAGGCATTGTCCTGCCCGGTGTAGTCATGCTGTTCGGCGCAGCAACGATTGCAGGCAGCGGAGTGCTGGATGTCTGGACAACCCTCATCGCTGCTTTCATTGGTGCAGTACTTGGTGATGGTATCAGTTTTATCCTTGGCAGGGTTTTCCATCAGCATATTGCCAACTGGTGGCCATTTACCAAACATCCCCAATGGTTGGAGGAAGGTGAACAGTTCTTCCATCGTCATGGCGGAAAAAGCATTGCCTTTGGCCGTTTCATTGGGCCGGTCAGGCCCATTATCCCCCTCGTGGCCGGGATGCTGGATATGCCCGCAACCCGCTTTTACGTCGTCAATATTATCTCTGCCATTGCCTGGGCGCCGGTCTATATCCTGCCAGGCTATCTGGTCGGCGCATCCATGCAGGTTTCACCGCCGGTCTCCGAAGATGTTTTGGTTATCCTTGCCATGCTTTTCGGTACCAGTCTGTTTTTTGCTTTCATGAGTGGTTATATCCATGACAAGATCCAGTCACCGGATAAACCATCAATGCCCTCTGGCAGGCTGTTTATCAGCGGGCGCTATTTGATGTTAACCAGTGGTATCAGCCTGATACTGATTACCTGCCTGGTCGTCGTTGGTGAACTGAAATTCGTCAACGCCGCCATTACCCAATGGCTGGTGTTCAATCATACAGGGCTGATGAACCAGATCATGGTAGCCATTACCCTTATCGGGAACCATGAGGTTCATCTGGTCTGGTTTGGATTAGCCGCTATCTGGTTGGGCATCAACCGGCAATGGAAGCTGGTTCTTACGCTATGCATTCTCATTACCGGCGTCGAGAGTGTGCTGTGGTTGATGAAATGGGGACTGGATCTGCACCGCCCTGATAATCCTGCCGAACTGGTGCGCTTCTCTTTTCCCAGTGGACATACGACATTAACGACGTTTCTGTCACTCTGGTTTGCGCGTTACATCGCTCTGGCAATCCCTGAAGTGAAACGCCCCTGGATCTGGAGCGTAGGTATTGTCATCGCCATGCTGGTTGGTTTTTCAAGACTTTACCTCAGTGTGCACTGGACAACGGATGTTCTGGGTGGTGTGGCTCTGGGCACACTGGGTTTTTCCATTTGGCTGATTACCTGTGGTCGTTTCTCCGACACCCAGCCTCCTCAGCACCCTGTAATTCTGTTGGCAACCCTGCTGATCAGCAGCACAGTGATAATTGCCCTGATGTTTCCAGCGGCACGTGCAACCTATCTTGGTTAGCGCCTGGACTACATGCCGCCAATGCGATGGGCAATATAACGCTCAAAAAAGACAGGAAAGAAGCGGGCAAATAATCGGGCCCGCCAATCGACATTGGACAGGAGCAACAACCGCTTTCGTTTGCCTGCACCCACAAAGATCTCTTCTGCGACATCCGCAGGAAAGGCCGTTTTTCCGCTCAAGGTGAACGGCTTTTTGACAATACCCCCATCCCCCCGCAAAGCGTTCTTATAAATATCAGTCGCGGTAAATCCCGGACAGACCATCATGACTCCCACACCGCGGTCCATCAGCTCAACCCTTAAACAGTTAAACAAACCATGAAGGGCGTGCTTGCTCGCACTGTAGGCACTCCGAAACCGCAATGGCGCAAAGCCGGACATACTGCTCATGGTAATTACCAGTCCATGGCTGCTCAGAAGGGCGGGCAACGCCTCCCGGGTACAATAAAGCGCCCCAAAATAATTGACTGCCATCAAACGATGATGGACCTCTGCATCCGTGTCTTCAAACAGGCTTCGGTGGGTGATACCCGCATTATTGATTAATACATCAATGTGCTGGAAGTCTTCCACGATACGATTAATCGTTTCATGGATCCCCTTCTGGTCGCTGACATCACATACATACCCCCGAGCCTGGATACCCCGACTTTCCAGATGATCAACACAGGTTGCTATCTGTTCACGATTCAGATCAATCAAGGCTATGCGCGCACCAGCCATACCAAAGCGCTGACTCAACGCCCTGCCAATGCCAGCACAGGCGCCGGTGATCACAACAGTCTTGTTTTTGAATGAGTGCGGCATCATCTAACTCCCTGCTTACAGTAGAGTTATTATTGTTGAAATTGATTAATATGCCTGTTTGACAACTTACCAGATACAACTTGACTAGCGTGAAAACGTATATTTTTCTCGTTTGATCTGACGCGGTCCAAATCCTGCTGCACTGAGCCAGGCCACCGCATCGTCGATCATGGCAGGGTTACCACAAAGAAAGGGGAGATCCCGTTCCGGGGATAAGTCCAGTTGGGAGAATCGTGTTTGAACATAACCAGAATATTCATGCATTTCTGCATCCGGATTCGCTTCCCTGCTCAGGCAAAGCTCGAACGTCACTTGCTCAAATCGTGACGCCAGTGAAGAAAGTTCTTCACCATAAATCACATCCTTCCGGTGTCTGGTGCCCATCAGAATATGAAGTGCAATCCCGCTGGCAGCTATTTTTTCCAACTCTGGCAGCATGGCGCGATAAGGCGCCATACCGGTACCGGTCCCCACAAGTACCAGACGCTCAGGCAAACTGTCTGGTAATACCAGAAATCCGAAGGGGCCGCTGATGCCAAAGTGTTCTCCCGGAACCGCTTCCTGAAAACGACGGCTGGCGCGACCATCCGGCAACAGTGCTATGGCGATATCAATCTGACGCATCGACTGAAAAGCATCAGGCGAACTGGCAATACTGTAGCTGCGCTTGAAGCTCTCGCCCTCCAGCTCAAACTGGATGGAAACAAACTGACCTGCCTGAAAGGAAAAGCTGTCATCAGCAAGCTGAAAGGTCAGTTGAAGCGTATCATCTGATAGATGTGTCTTACTGAGCAGTTCAGCTTCGAATACAGGCCGGGGCATAGAGAACTCCGTGGCTTATGAAACAGGGTATTCCATAAGAATGCGGGATATCGCTCGGCTGTCAACTCTCCGCCCATCAGCCTGTGCGGTTTTGATCGGGCAGTACAACCGTATCTTCCAGACGGGTGACAGGGTTGGCCGCGCCTAGCAACAGCCCCTGGCCACGGTCATAACCGAGATCCCTGACAAACGCTAACTGAGCTTCGCTATCGATTCCCTCAGCCACCGTCTTGATCCCCATATCTTTGGCCAGGAAGGTCATGGCGCGGATAATTCCTTCTGTCGCGCTGTCGCGTCCGATTTCATGGATAAAGCCAGGATCAATCTTGACCACATCTACCGTCAGGCGGCGCAAATAATTCAATGCCGATGTCCCACTTCCGAAATTATCCAGAGCCACATGAACACCGACTTTCCTTAATGCCTTCAAGTCATTGACAACTTTGCCCGGGATTTCATTCAGGAAACTCTCCGAGATTTCGATCTCCATGACCTGGGGATCAATATTCTGCTGCTCCAGCAAAGTTTCAATCATGGCCTGAATATTCACGTCCTTACACTGACTCAAGGATAAATTCATCGCCAACAGGGTGTCTTTTCGAGCGGGATCGGCATTGCGCCACTGCGCCATTTCCCGGCTGGCATTATTCAACATCCATTCACCGAGTGGTGTCATCTGCCGTAGTTCTTCCACCAGCGGCAAGAATTCATCCGATAAACGCAATCGACCATCGTAGTCCCAGCGCACTTCGGTCTCGAAACCAATGACACATCCTGATTCCAGTGCCACCATTGGCTGGTAAAACAGCTCAAAATTCCCACGCTGAAGGTCCGTTTTGAGCGCCTGTTCCATGAAAGCCTTGCGCCGGTTCTCTTCCCGCATAGCATCCGTGAAATACTGGTATCCCCTGCGACCATTCTTTTTGATGACATACATGGCCGTATCCGCTGCCTTGACCAGCTCATCCGGCTCTCTACCACATTCGGGCCAAACAGCAATCCCAACACTGGTACTGACATACAGCTCCCGCCCTCCGAGGTGATGCGGCCGACAGATGGATTCCACAACCTTTTCCGCCACCAGTTTCACATCGTCAGGCCTGGCAACATCATCCAGCACAATGGCAAACTCATCACCACCGAGACGAGCGACAAGGTCACCACGACGAACATTCTGCTGCAATCGCTCAGCCACACTTTTCAACAACTCATCACCCACATCATGGCCCAGACTGTCGTTAATAGGCTTGAAATGATCAAGATCGAGATAAAAAACGGCGGTAATGTGCTGGCTGATCTCACTGCGGGTAATAGAAGCTGTTAGAAATTCCATGAACAGCGTCCGGTTGGCCAGTCCGGTCAGACTGTCGTACTTAGCCATTTTCAAGAGGTGCTCTTCGAGTTTTTTACGCTCGGTAATATTCTGGAACACCAGTACGCCGCCCATAACCAGGCCACTTTCAGTCTGTGTGGGCGAGACACTGAACTCCACAGGAAGGCAGCCATTCTCCCCTTGTTTCAGCACCGATGTTTTGGAATTAATACTTTCCGGCTCACCATCACCCGCCGTCCACTGCTGAATAATGCTTTCAATTCCCGGGTCCTCAAAAAAGGGAGTGATCGATGTGCCCAGTAGCATTTGCTCATCCTGCTGTAGCAACTGACACGCTGCCGGATTAGCAAAGGTGATGTTGCCTTCTGGATCAATCCCAAGAATCCCTTCCGCCGCACAATCCAGCAGCAGGTGGTTTTGCTCACTCAGTGCACGGAGCTCTATTGCCAGATCTTCCAGTTCACGCCGCTGCTTATCGAGCTGAAGAAATACACGGACCTTACTCAGAAGGATGTCTTTATTCACCGGCTTATACAGGTAATCCACCGCCCCGGACTCATAACCTTCTGTGACATGCTTGTCTTCCTTGCTGATGGCTGTCACAAAAATAATTGGGATGGTTTCCGTCGATTTATTGTCACGCAGAAAACTGGCCGTTTCGAAACCATCCATAACCGGCATCTGGACATCCAGTAGGATCAGAGCAAACTCGTGCCTGAGCACCAGCCCCAGAGCCTCTTCGCCGGACAACGCCTTAAAGATCTCAGCGCCCACCGGCTTCAGGAGCTTCCCCATTGCCAGCAGGTTCTCCGGCTTGTCATCCACCACCAGGATCTTGGGTAATTTTTCTTCCTGCGTGCTTTCTTCCATGTCGTCCATGAAACGGTTACTGTCCTGTCAGTTCATTCAGGCGGGCCGCCAACGCCGGCAGCGCCATCACTCCATCAACGTCTGTATCGGCAAGAGTGGCCTTCGGCATTACCTCATGTTCAGCCGTCACCGGATCCTGTACCAACACAACCCCTCCCTGCTGCTTGATCAGCCGTGCACCAGCGCTGCCGTCCCTGTTGGCGCCGGTTAGCACCACACCGATCAGGTGGGAACCATAAGCCTCCGCAGCCGACTCAAACAATACATCCACAGAAGGCCGGGAATACGTCACTTTTCTGTAGACACACAGGCTGATAGTGCAATCTTCTTCAATCAGCATGTGATAACCCGGTGGCGCCAGATAGATATACCCGTTTTCAACGGGCTCCTGGTCCTCAGCAAACTTGACGGGCAGTGAACTGCTTTTATTCAGATAACGAACAATACCGTCATCCGCTTCAGCATCGATATGTTTGACCACAAAAACCGGCACAGGAAATGCTGACTGCAATCCGCTGAACAACACTTTAGAGGCTGTTGCAAAAGCCCAATTCAGTGGCATAGGCGATGACCTTATTCTGCAATAGCACCTTATGCTGCTCTCAATATATTCTCTACCTCTTTTTCATGGCAATGCAGATCAC
>MUIA01000339.1 GCA_002084115.1 Oceanospirillales bacterium LUC14_002_19_P2
ACACCGATTCTGGAAAACCGGAAAAAGTGTTCAAGACTTACCAGAATCAGTGTTCAAGACTTACCAGAATGGGTGTTCAAGAGTTACCAGAATCGGTGTTCAAGTTGTGCCAGAATACGCACCTCCGTCATTGATAAAATTGAAACCATAAAAATCAGTGATACTGATATTCAGGTGAATGTTTTCCTCAAACGTAAAGTCTTCCCCGATGAATCTGAGCAACAGGTTTACACCCTGTTGGGTAATTTAGTCACAGCCACGGGCACGGTGGCCTGGCATCCTTGCGGAGAAGACAACTGTATAACACCCGTTTCAAAACTACCGACGGCAGCGACATTACCACCATCTATTGTTGGCCCTGGAGGTATAATCATCGCGCCAGGACCACCAACAGCCCCAACGCCTCCCTCACCGCCAACGGGTGGGACAACACCGCCGTGGCCTCCCACAACACCTGCACCTTCGCCCGCGCCTCCAGTTGCACCACCTGCACCTCCGGTTGCACCACCTGCACCTCCAGTTGCACCACCTGCTGCCGATGCTCCAAGTACACCACCTGCAGGATGGACAGGATCAGGATGGCGGGGTGATTACTTGATATGTAAAGAGGCTTACGGCACTTATGGTGTCAACGGACTCTACAGAACCGACTCCAAATTGTTCGGGGATTATTCAAAAACCGTTGTATATCCCTACGTGATATGTGCGGGAGGAAGACCAAATTACGGAATGCTCTCCTTAACACTGTCTTTGACTGATGGTTCTATGCCAGAAATCACCATCTATCCGGAACGGGATTTCAGCCCAGGAGAAACCGCATGCTATATCGTCACCAATGAGCCCAAAGTGGTATTGGGAGACCATGACGGAATAGCCGGCTGTGATCGAAGAACACCGTAACGGCATATATAGCCTTGATGTACAGAAGAAAAGTCAGAGCAGCCTGTACATTAAAAATGCCAGTATCAATACACTTGATGCTGGCATTTTTCGCTTAATGAGTCAGACCAGGAAATCGCCCTTGGCCTGTTCATCCGCATGATAGGAAGAGCGTACCAAGGCGCCTGAAGCCACCTTGCTGAATCCCAGTTTTTTTGCCGTATCTGCCAGCTCAGCAAACTCATCCGGATGCACAAAGCGCTTGACCGGCAGGTGATGGCGGGAAGGCTGCAGGTACTGGCCCAGGGTGATCATCTCAATATCATGGGCACGCATATCTTCCATGACTTCGATGACCTGCTCATTGGTCTCACCCAGCCCCAGCATCAAACCGGATTTGGTCGGTACTGAAGGGTTACGCGCCTTGTACTGTTTCAGCAGGTCTAGTGACCACTGATAATCCGACCCTGGCCGGGCCATCTTGTACAGTGCAGGCGCTGTTTCCAGATTGTGGTTGAAGATATCCGGCGGTGTTTCGCTGAGGAGATCCAGAGCAACCTCCATCCGGCCCCGAAAATCAGGCACTAGGATTTCAATCTCCACCTCGCTGGAACGATCACGGATTTCCTGAATGCAGCTGGCGAAATGACCCGCCCCGCCATCGCGCAGATCATCACGATCTACCGACGTGATAACGACGTACTTAAGCCGCATATCGGCAATCGCCTGAGCCAAGTGTGCCGGCTCACCTTCATCCAGCGGCTTGGGACGACCATGACCCACATCGCAGAACGGACAGCGGCGAGTACAGATAGCCCCCATGATCATGAAGGTCGCGGTGCCACCATGGAAGCACTCACCCAGATTCGGGCAGGATGCTTCCTCACACACTGTGTGGAGGGCATGCTTACGCAGGAGCTTCTTGATCCGCTCCACTTCCGGAGAGGCCGGAATACGCACACGCAGCCAGTCCGGCTTGCGTGGCATGTCTTCCTTGGCTGTCGGGATAACCTTGATCGGAATCCGATCAACCTTGTCTGCCCCCCGGTATTTCACTCCCTGCTCAAGCCGACGCTTTTTGTTGGCGTCGGTGGCTCCCGCGGCGCTGGCGGGATTGGATGATGCGCTTGTCATTTCGCTTAGTCCCAGCGTTGTCGGGTCTCGATCTCAGTATAACCAAGTCCCTGCACCAGATGGTGCGTCAATCGTTCTCCGGCGGATTTACAGTCCGCACTGCTGTCATAATCTGCAAGCCGGGTCATGGCTAAACCGGCATACCCACAAGGGTTGATGCGCAGAAACGGTGACAGGTCCCCATTTATATTCAATGCCAGCCCGTGAAAAGAGCACCCACGCCGGATTCTTAATCCAAGTGACGCAATCTTGGCGTTATCCACATAAACACCCGGTGCATCCGGCTTAGCGGCAGCAGCAACACCATATTCTTTCAGCGTCGCGATGATGGCATTCTCGATGTGCGTGACCAGCGCCCTTGCCCCCAAACCTAACCGGCGAATATCCAGCAACAAATAAGCCACCAGCTGCCCCGGTCCATGGTATGTCACTTGCCCACCTCTATCGACCTGAACAATCGGAATATCGCCCGGATTCAACACATGCTCGGCTTTACCTGCCTGTCCCTGTGTAAACACCGGTTGATGTTCAAGGAGCCAGATTTCGTCGCTGCACTGACGATCCCGGCTATCGGTATAGTCAGCCATGGTTTTCCAGACCGGTTCATACGGCTGAACGCCGAGCTGGCGGATAATCAGCCGTTCTGGCTCATTAACAGGTCCATGGCAGGGCAAAGGTTCTGTCATTGTTTTATTACAGCACCATCTGTATCCGGCCGCTGGCCTTCAACTCTTCAAAAATGGCTTGGAGCTGATCTTCACCCGTCGCCGTAATGGTGACGTTGATCGCCTGGTAGTTACCGTTTTTACTATCACGCAAGGTCGCACTGCCGTCATGGGCCGGATCATGCTTCTTGATAATCCGCAGTACGAAGTCCTTCAGATCCGGTGCGGCGTTACCGACAATCTTGAGCGGGTAAGCACAGGGAAACTCAATTTTTGGGGCTTGCTGTTCTTCAGTAGACATCAATCAATCACCTCATAGGCATCCAGAAAAGCGGGTATTAACCGCTAGCCCGCTTTATAGGTCTGGTAAAGGCTTGCCACATGGCGCCAGACGGGCCCGGGCTGGCCGTCTCCGACCTGGATACCATTCAATTCGATAATGGGCAGAATTTCTTTGCTGGAACTGGTGACCCAGATTTCATCGGCGGTCTTGAGTTCATCAGCGTTCACATCTCGCTCTTCACAGCGATAGGCGCCATCATTGACCGCCAACTCCAGCACCAGCGCCCGAGTAATACCACTAAGAATCTTGTGGCTTCTGGGCGGTGTGATAATGGTTTCATCACGTACAATAAAGACATTGCTGGATGAGCCTTCAGTCACCTGCCCTTCGTCATCCACCAGAATCGCCTCCGTTGCGCCGCTATTCAGCGCCAGCTGGTGATGCATGACATTTCCCAGCAGGGATGTACTCTTGATATCACAACGCCGCCAGCGCTGGTCTGGCGCAGTGATGGCGGTACCGCCCTTCACGTCGTCCAGTGAACCATTGATGCGTGGCGCGAGTGGCATTGCCATCACAAATACCGTCGGCCGGGTTTCTGTCGGAAAACCATGCTGACGGGAAGCATAGCTTCCCCGTGAAATCTGGAGATACAGTGCCTGATGTTGCCCCGGGTTGCGAGTCAGCAGCTGATCAAAAATAGAGCGCCACTCAATAATCGGGATTTCCACAGGCAGATGAATAGCAGACAAGCTGGCGTTCAACCGCTCCATGTGCTCTTCAAGACGCAGAGGGTGCCCATGAAACACAGGAATCACTTCATACACGCCATCCCCGAACAGAAAGCCACGGTCGAGCACGGAAACCTGTGCCTTTTCCAGCGGAAGAATTTCACCATTCAGGTAGACATCAGACATAGCAACGATTCAATCCAGCTAAACGCAATACTGCCGTAACCTGTTAAAAACAGGTTACGGCAGTGACAGGGCCTGACTCAAGATTAACTGAACAGACCGGCAAAGAAGCTAAGAACACCGTCCCAGAGACGTTTGAAGAAACCGCCTTCTTCAACGGGCTCCAGAGCAATCAGGGGCACTTCGGAAATGACTTCGTCATCCAGTGTTACTTTCACTGTACCGATCTTCTGTCCCGCAGCGACAGGCGCCATGATGTCCTGATCAATCACCATGCTGGCCTGAACCGCTTTGTCCTTACCACGGGGCACAGTAATAACCAGATCTTTTTCCAGACCAACCGCAAGCTCATCCTTGGAGCCTTTCCAAACCCGTACCTGCTCCAGGGTCACACCACCTTTCTTGACTTCAACATTGTCAAAGAAGCGGAAGCCGTAGGTCAGCAGTTTCTGGGTCTCATTCGCCCGACTACGCTCACTCCGGGTACCCATTACAACGGCAATCAGACGGCGGCCTTCACGCTCGGAAGACGCCACCAGGCAATAACCGGCTTCATCGGAATGGCCGGTTTTGATGCCGTCCACATTCGGGTTGGTGAACAGCAGGGTGTTCCGGTTGGCCTGAGGATTCAATGGCTTGCCAGTGCGCTTATCAACACCGTACTGGAACTCTTTTTCCGCATAAATGGGATAGTATTCGGGATGATCGTTGATCATGTGGCGCGCTAGTACCGCCAGATCCAGGGCAGAGCTGTAGTGGTTCTCAGCCGGCCAGCCAGAGGCATTCACAAAGTGGGTATTGGTCATGCCAAACTGTTCAGCGGTGGAGTTCATCAGCTGTGCAAAGCCACCCTCGCTGCCAGCTACATATTCCGCCAGTGCCACGCTGGCATCATTGCCAGAGACAATAATCACGCCTTTCAGCAGATCGGAAACGGAAACCTTTTCACCCACTTCGATGAACATCAGTGAGCCTTTCATGCGCCAGGCTTTTTCGCTGACCATCACCTGGTCATCACGGCCAATATTGCCATTGGCCAACTCGGTTTCCACCACATAGGCGGTCATCATCTTGGTCAGACTGGCAGGCGGCAGCTTCTGATCCGCATTTTTCTCCGCCAATACTTCACCACTGGCAGCATCCATCAGGATATAGCCATCCGCCGCCACTTGAGGGGGAGAAGGAATCAGACCGGCCGGCAGCGCCTGGGCCACACTGGAGAAGGTCAACAGGGCCATGACAGCCATACAGGCTGAAAAAACCTGTCCTTTCCGTAGAAAGTGCAATGAGATCAGGTGTTTCATATTGTTCGCTGTAAATAACTGCGGATGAGTAGCCGGGCATTATAACAACAGGTCAAGCCCGCTTTAATACGACATAACCGACTATTGCAGTAAAGTTCAGTAAAATAGTGCCAGACATCAACCTTCTGTCGCCAAAGGCTGCTCGCTTGTCGGAACCATAGAATAAGCATGATTTTCAGTATCCAGGATTACTCAAACACGAGATGACCACGTTCAAGACTGGCCTCGGCCAGAAGATCCCCCACCTTCAACGCATCAGTGCGATTGGGCAGAGGTCCAACCCTGACACGGTACAGGGCATCGGCCTCATCTTCCACCTGGGTCACCTGCACAGGCTGCGTGATGACCTGCTGCAACCGCTTCTGCAGGGCTTCCGCGCCCGTCCGGGTACTGAGTGCTGCCACCTGAAGATAAATCGATAACGGTGTCAACGCAGTCGCCTTTTCAACATCACCGGCTGCGGGAGCCTGAGCGATCTGTTGCACCGGCTGGGTAGTATCAATCGCTTCAATCACGACATTGGCCGTGCCTTTATTCTGAAAACCCAGCTTCTTGGCGGCAGCGTAGGAAAGGTCAATCACCCGGTTACCATGGAACGGACCCCGGTCATTGACCCGTAACACAACACTGCGGCCATTCGCCCTGTTGGTAACCCGTACATAGGATGGCAATGGCAGGGTTTTGTGGGCCGCTGTCATGGCAAACATATTGTAGGTTTCACCATTCGCGGTTTTGCGGCCGTGAAACTTGGTTCCGTACCAGGAAGCAATCCCTTCCTGTCGAAAACCCGTGGCAGACGCCAGCGGCTGGTATGACACACCCGCCAGCTGATAGGGGGAATTCTTCAAAGGCCCGTAATGCGGCTGAGGCACCGCATCCGGTATTTTACTGACATCCACATCCTGTGATGGTGCACCATCACGCACCATGGGTGGCGCAGAGCACCCCGCCAGTACCATCAGAATCATCCCTGCCAACACCATACATGGCTTCCCTGTTACGGCGCCCATGCCGGCGCGTTGTTCAATACGTCCCATTGAACTGCACTGCATACACATCATGGTGTGGTATCAGCCTTTGCCTGCAGGTTTTCCTGCGTTTGATCCTGCAACTGCGCCTGATACTGGGACTGCACCTGCCTGCCCAGCTGATAAACCGCCATTGCGTAGAGGTTACTGCGATTATATCGGGTGATGACGTAGAAGTTGTCCAGTGTCAGCCAGTATTCCGGCGCGTCTTTTCCCTGCAGCTTTAAACCGCGCACCTTGGCAGAAGATGGCACATCCTTCTGAGCTGTCCAGCCAGCGTCTTTCGCCCGACTCATCAGCATAGAAGGCTTGGGATTATCCTCCAGAACATCACTGTACTGCTTACCTTTAACCTTGGCCTGAGTTGCGACAGGTTTGCCTTCCGCCCAACCGTGCCGGCTCAGGTAGGAGGCAATACTACCAATCGCATCCGCCGGAGAATCCCAGATATCTGCCTGACCACTGCCATCAAAATCAACCGCATATTCCCGGTAGCTGGACGGCATGAACTGGGGAATACCCATCGCACCTGCATAGGAACCTGTCAGCGATAACGGATCAAAGCCCTGTTCGCGCGACAGGAGCAGAAAAGCTTTCAACTGGCCCTGAAAATACGTTGCACGCCGAGGATAGTTAAAGCCCAGTGTCGACAGGGCATCCACCACCCTGAAGCCACCACGGAACCGTCCATAATGGGTTTCCACCCCCAGAATACCCAAAATGACATAAGCGGGTACGCCGTAGGTTTTTTCAGCATTCTCCAGGGTTTTCTGGTTCTTCTTCCAGAACTCAACACCACGCTGAACCACCAGATCACTGATAAAGCGGTTGCGATATTCCCACCATTCCAAACTGCGTTCCGCTGGACGGTCCATCAGTTCAATAATACGGTCCTGACTCTCCACCTGCTTGAACAGGGATTCCAGCGCCTGCTGGTCAAACCCCTCTTCCTTGACGAGTTCATCAATAAACAGTTTCACTTCCGGCTGACCGGCAATACCATCCGCCTGCACCGGCATCACCACACTGCTGCCGATCAATACACTGCCAACCAGCCATGTGCGAATACGGTATTCCATTGCCACCGACAAAGGCCTGGAAAGACACTTCACAGTCAGGGATAAACCCCGTGACAGTAACGATTTCATACAATCACTCCTGGCGCTCCTGGCCATCAATACTGCCGCCGATATTGACAATACCTGTCGGCGGAAGCAGTAACTTCTACAAGAATAACACTCTATGCCAACACTCTGGCTACTGTGTTTTTCCGGTAAGGCTCACCATACCTGGATCAATCGCTATTCTTCTTTTCGAATCTCAAACAACGGCATCTCATGACATTGTATCGTCATCAGAGAGGGAGAAATATTACAAGATGTTGCAGGCGTTCAGGATTTTGTCAGCAAAACCCCTGAAATGTTTCCGGCACTCAACGAGAGAAAATCAGGTGTATCTTCCAAGGAAGTTCTTGTGTGTGTGCACAGACATCAAAACACCAAAGCCTGCCATCAGGGTCACAATCGAGGTGCCGCCTCGGCTGACCAGCGGAAGAGGCACACCGACCACCGGTAGAAGACCACTCACCATACCTATATTCACAAAGACGTATACAAAAAACGTCAGCGTTATGCTGCCTGCAATCAAACGTCCATAGAGTGTCTGAGCATTCATCGCGATGTAAACGCCTCGACCGATAATCAGCGCATAAGCAGCCAGCAAAACTGCCACACCGAGCAGACCAAACTCTTCTGCCAGAACGGCAATAATAAAATCGGTATGACTTTCTGGCAGAAAATCCAGATGCGACTGAGTCCCCAGCAACCATCCTTTACCATAGAGACCGCCTGAACCAATCGCGATTTTCGATTGGATGATATTCCACCCTGAACCCCACGGGTCACTTTCCGGATTCAGAAACGTTAATACCCGCTGTTTCTGATAGCCGTGCATGACAAAGTGCCACATCGCCCAGATCGCCGGTATCGCCAGCAACACCGCCGTACCGATAATGCTCCAACGCAGTCCTGCCAGAAGTAGAACAAAGATACCAGACACACCAATCAGCAATGCTGTTCCCAGATCCGGCTGTTCCAGAATCAAAACAACAGGAATACCAATCAATAAGAGACTGACACCAATTTCCTTATATCCCGGCGGCAAAGGATGACGGCTGAGCCATCCCGCAATAGTCAGCGGCATGACCAGTTTAAGAATTTCAGACGGTTGAAACCGAAACCCTGGCAGACTGATCCAACGCTGCGCCCCCTTCGACTCAATGCCAATAATTAACACGCCAACAAGCAAAACGACCGCTGCCCCATACGCATACGGCGTCAATCGCTGCATTAGCCGTTGAGGCACCTGGGCGACTACAGCCATGCCTATAAAACCAATCGCCAGGTAAGTCGACTGTCGCATAATCATGGCCATATCACGACCATTCGCGCTATACAGAACAAACAAACCTGCCGCGCAAAACAGCAGCAACATCAGCAGAAGTACGGGATCCAGACAGAGACGATTCCATACCGACTGGGCACGGCGCAAGTCATGGTTATCATCCAGCTGACGGATAAAATCACGGCTCATCCATTCCCCTCCTTTGCCGCCAGCTTCGCTGATGACTTATCTGCCTGCTTACCCTGACGTGGCAACAAGTAGGCATCCATGACCTTTTTGGCCACAGTAGAGGCCAGAGACGAATCGTTTTCTACGACCACGGCCACGGCAATCTGCGGGTTTTCAACAGGAGCAAAACCGATGAAAAGGCCGTGGTCACGCTGAAACTCTTCGAGCTGTGCAGCATCATATTTTTCACCCTGGGCAATACCGACCACCTGGGCGGTACCGGTCTTACCGGCCATGGAGTATTTCAGATGACGCCCGATACGCCAGTAGGCTGTGCCACGGGGAGAGGCCACTACATCTTTCATTGCGTCGATGATCGCATCCCACTCCTTGGCGGAACGATCCTGAATGACAACCGGCTCTGGCACCTGCTCATCGGGGCCGGGCTTGGCAAGACGAGGCTGGTGCACCAGCCCGCGGTTAGCAATCACACTGGTGGCAGCCACCAGCTGCAACGGGGTTGTCAGCATATAGCCCTGACCGATACCACTGATCACAGTTTCACCTGGGTACCAGGGACGCCCACGGGCACGCCGCTTCCATTCCGGAGAAGGCATTAAACCGGGCCTTTCAGACGCTATGTCCAACCCCGTGCGATCACCAAAGCCAAAGCGAACCATGTAATCATGGATCGTATCTATTCCCATCTTGACGGCAACGGTATAGAAATAAGTATCGTTAGACTCAACGATAGATCGATGCAAATCCACTATGCCGTGCCCCTGCCGCTTCCAGTTACGGTATTTGTGATCATCGCCGGGGAGTTGGAAATAACCGGGATCATTCACCTTAAAACGACGATCGACCGCTTTGCTGTCCAATGCAGCCAGCCCCATGAAGGGCTTGATCGTTGATGCTGGCGGATACTCACCCAGCGTCGCACGGTTATAGAGTGGACGATGAATACTGTCGCGCAGTTCGCTATAACTCTTGTAATCAATGCCTGTAACAAAAGGATTGGGATCAAAGGCCGGTGTACTGACTAACGCTAGCACGCCCCCGGTATTAGGATCTATCGCGACAACTGAACCCCGTTTACCGGCCAACGCCTTGCCAGCTGCAGCTTGCAGGTCAATATCAAGATATAGCTGCAGATCTTTCCCCGGCTCCGGGTCTACACGTTTCAGTACTCGAAGAATACGTCCACGGGCATTGGTTTCTACTTCCTGATAGCCGGGCTTACCCAGTAACACTGACTCGTAATACTTTTCCACACCGGTCTTGCCAATCACATGGGTTCCGCTATACAGCGCCGGATCCAGTGCCGCCAGTTCCCGATCGTTGATACGGCCAACATAACCGATCGCGTGGGCAAACGCTTCATTATAGGGATAGTGACGAATCAACTGCGCCTCAACTTCCACACCGGGAAGTCGGAACTGATCGACTGCAATTCTGGCAATATCTTCTTCCGTCAAACGGTACTTGAGTGGTACTCCCTCGAACGGGCGCCGCTGCCGCAAACGCTGTCGGAATTTCTCCAGCTCATTCTCAGACAAAGGCAGAATCTCACCGACAGCCTTTAATGTGCCCTCAAGATCCTTCACCCGCTCACGGACAATGGTCAGGGTGTAACTGGGCTGATTCTCAGCCAGCAAACGCCCCTTGGTGTCATAGATCAGTCCGCGAATGGGTGGCACAGCCTGCAGGTGAATCCGGTTCTCTTCTGACTGGGTGGCCAGATCGCTGTAATTGATCACCTGCAGGTAAAACATGCGCGCCAGCAAGCCACCGGTCATGATCAACATAACCAGTACGGACAGCCAGAGCCGGAAGTTGACCAAGCGGCGTTCGCTGTAATGATCCTTGAACGTGTCAGGCGCCATGTATCCGTGAACTGTCAGCGGTGATAAGGATGATTATTAAGGATGCTCCATGCCCGGTACAACTGTTCTGCGATCAGAACCCGTACCAGCGGATGCGGCAGAGTCAGTGAAGACAGGGACCAGCGCAGATCCGCACGGGCTGACACTTCAGGCAACATGCCTTCCGGACCGCCCACCAGCAGGCTGACGTTCTCACCCAGGTCATGCCAGCCGCCCAGCTGGTCGGCCAGCTTCTCCGTTGACCAGTTTTTGCCATTCACTTCCATGGCAATCACCTTGTCGCGGGGATCAATGGCCGCCAGCATCTGATCGCCTTCCTTGCGCTGCATCCGGGTAATATCCGCCCCCCGGGTACGTTTACCCAGCGGGATTTCACGGAGTTCCAGGGAAAAGTCAGCCGGCAGGCGTCGGGCGTATTCGTTATAGCCCTCGGTCAACCAGCCGGGCATCTTCTGGCCAACGGCAATCAGGCGGATACGCATCAGGGCGTTGCAATCGCTTCAGGGGCAGATTCCCACAGGCGCTCGATATCATAGAACTGGCGGGTCGCCGGCAGCATGATGTGCACGACGGCATCGCCAAGGTCAACCAGAACCCACTCAGCCTTGTCGTCGCCTTCCACGCCAATCGGACGAATCTGGTTTGCCTTGCAGCGTTCCACCACGTTATCTGCGAGAGACTTAACATGACGGTTGGACGTTCCGGAGGCAATAATCATGAAATCGGTCACGCTGGTCAGACCACGCACGTCCAGCACCTTGATATCATTGCCTTTCATCTCTTCGATGGCGTCAACCACCAGATCTCTCAGTTGTTCAGAACCCATGTAAGCAACAAAATCCTCGTTTGGAGAATGAAAAATGACCTGAGTGTATCAGGGACACTCAGGTCATAAAGCCGTATTCATACGACAATTCGTCGTACTGACGCGCTGACTGACACCTACTGTCGAACGTGTCCATCACCGAGCACAACGTA
This sequence comes from Oceanospirillales bacterium LUC14_002_19_P2, assembly GCA_002084115.1. Taxonomy (GTDB): domain Bacteria; phylum Pseudomonadota; class Gammaproteobacteria; order Pseudomonadales; family Endozoicomonadaceae; genus Kistimonas. The sequence goes on from MUIA01000339.1 coordinate 11,643, forward strand.
TTTTTCCGATGTCAGCCCTTCCAGACCGACAGGGCCACGTGCATGTATCTTATCGGTTGATATGCCGATTTCAGCCCCCAGGCCATACTCAAAACCATCCGCAAAGCGGGTGGATGCATTCACCATAACAGAACTGGAATCCACTTCCCGCAGGAATTTGCGTGCCCGGGAGAAATCTTCCGTCACAATGGCATCGGTGTGGTGAGAACCATAATGGTTGATATGAGTGATCGCATCTTCCATACGATCCACCACTTTAATGGACAGCACAGGCGCCAGATATTCCGTGCTCCAGTCTTCTTCGGTCGCTTCAATCGCCGAAGGGATAATTGACCGGGTGCGAGGGCAACCGCGCAATTCAACGCCCTTCTCAGCGTAGGCATTGGCCAGCACAGGCAAAACGCCGCCTGCAATATCCTTGTTCACCAGCAGGGTTTCCATGGTATTGCAGGTACCATAACGGTGCGTCTTGGCGTTAACCGCGATACGTTCTGCCTTATCTGGATCTGCACGATCATCAATGTAAACGTGGCAGATGCCATCAAGATGCTTGATCACCGTTACCCGGGCATCCCGGCTAATTCGCTCAATCAACCCCTTACCACCACGGGGAACAATGACTTCCACGTATTCCGGCATAGTAATGAGTTCACCCACCGCCTCACGATCAGTAATCTCAAGGACCTGAACCGCATCTGTCGGCAATCCCACGGACTCAAGTCCTTCCCGAAGGCAGCGGGCAATGGCCTGGTTGGAATGAATGGCCTCGCTACCGCCCCGCAGGATCGTGGCATTACCAGACTTAAGACAGAGGCTGGCAGCTTCAACCGTCACATTGGGTCGGGATTCATAAATAATGCCGATGACTCCCAGCGGTACGCGCATCTTCCCGATCTGAATACCACTGGGTACGTAATGGAGATCAGAGATATTGCCGACCGGATCCGGCAACGCCGCCACCTGTTTCAATCCTTCAATCATGGCATCAACACGATCTGGCGATAGTGCCAACCGATCCAGCATAGCCTCGTTGAGACCGTTCTGACGAGCGTTCTCCAGATCTTTCTGGTTGGCCACGTGGATCTGCGGTCGGGAAGCGTCCAGAACAGCAGCAATCTTCAGCAACGCAGCGTTTTTCTGCCCCGCATCCGCACTGGCGACAATGGTCGCCGCAGCCCGAGCCTGCTGACCCAGACGCTGCATATAGGCTTTCACATCTCCGGACAAGTTCGCCTCCATCATGACAGTGTCAACGCGAGCTGAGCAAATCAACCCACACTTAACTGTTCATTTTGTTGTTCAGATATCGGGCGATTATAACTTGTCCGCCTGACAGCGCCATAGCCGACTTTTCTGGTGAATGGTCAATCCGCCAGGTTCTTACTGACTGACATGCAACAAGGCATACTGCTATTTAAACACGGTATGCCTTGCCAATGGCTGAATCGAACTGAGTAATTTAAATTGCGGGTGATTGTGATTAAATTTCCGCCACAGGAACCGTAAACCAGAATGTGGTTCCACCCTCAGGATTACGGATGAAATTCAGCGTACCCCCATGGGTCTGGATAATACTGTGGCAGACCGACAGTCCAATCCCCATACCATCATCCTTGGTCGTATAAAACGGCGTGAATAATTTTTCTTCCGCATCATCTGCCAGTCCATACCCCCTATCAATGACAGAAATACGGACAAACTCACGATCCAACCGTTCAGTACGTACCCAAAGGCCAACATTTTTATCCGGAATATCTCGCATAGCTTCCATGCCATTTCTGACCAGATTCAATGCCACCTGCTGTATCTGCACCGGATCGACTTTAATCGCAGAGATATCTTCCGCGAGATCCAGGTGGATTTCCATGCCGTTATGCCGAGCATCGACTTCCGCGAGTTTAACAACATCCTGTACCAGCCGGTTGCAATCCACGACCTGAAGACAATGGTCAGGCTTTTTCACAAAACTGCGGATACGGGCAATGATATCGCCGGCACGCCGTGCCTGAACGCCAATTTTTTCCAACCCGTCGCGCAGTGACTCCATATTGATAGGGTCACGCTGCATCAGGCGCAGGCAGACCTGGGCATAATTGTTAATCGCCGTCAGAGGCTGGTTCACCTCATGGGCAAATCCGGATGCCATTTCCCCCATACTGCTTAAACGGGACATATGCATCAGCTTGTCCTTCTGCTCCTGCAATTCGTCCAGCGCGTCCTGCAGTGCATCCTGATGTCGCTTTTTCTCGGTAATATCCCGGAAAACAATCACCGCGCCATCCGCTTCACCATCACGCATAAAAGGCGTACAGGAATAATCCACAGGGAAGCTGGTTTCGTCCCTCCGCCAGAACACATCGTCTTCTACGGTCTGGATAATATTTTCTGACAACGTCGTATGAAGCGCCGTTTCGTCACGGGGACGAATAGCGCCGTCGACACTACGGGGCATCAACAAACCATGGGCATCAGCGCCAATCAACTCTGCCGATTCCCAGCCCGTGATCCGGCTGGCTGCCGGGTTGGCAAAGGTAATTTTGCCGTGACCATTGATCCCGACAATTCCCTCCCGCATGGACTCAAGAATATGTTCATTCTCGGCCTCCAGCTGGCGGTTCCTGCGGGCAAGCGCCTGCTCCAGACGATGAATCTTGAGGTGGGTCTCCACCCGGGCAATCACTTCCTCGGCCTGGAACGGCTTGGCAATGTAATCCACTGCGCCGGTTTCCAGTCCCCTGACCTTGTCACGGGTATCATCCAGGGCAGAAAGGAAAATGACCGTAACGCCCGAGGTCGCAGGATCATCCTTCAGGCGCTTACAGACTTCATAGCCATCAATACCCGGCATCATGATATCCAGCAGCACCAGCGCCGGCCGCACCTTGTGGACGATTTTCAGGGCATTGTCGCCATTTTTAGCTATTAGCAACTTGTAGCCGCGCCCACTGAGCGTCTGAAGCAGCACCTGAAGGTTGCTCGGATTGTCATCGACCAACAGAATCTTTTCTTCCTCGTGATCCACCGCCAATGCCGCTAACTGCCTTATACCACCACTCTTACTGCTGTCATGTCGAAACCGTGCACCATACGCCGGTTCACCACCAACGCCAACCTTGGCCCGTATTTTTCATTGCCAGTGGTCAGGCAACATCCCTAGCCTGCCGCCGGAGACTCATCAACAGCGTTTCCAGTTGCCCTACCGCAAAGCTGTCGCACAATGTGTCCAACCGCTCTCCCCAGGCTTCAATGCCGGGGATCGCCGCGTAATGATGCGCCAGTCCACGGATCGCTTCGATATCTCCCATCTCCATCGCATTCTCCAGGGCGTTGGCAAAATCTGTCGCAATATCGGGCGTCAGTATCGGAAGATCAGGCAGGGCCGATGACGATTCACAGTCACTGCAATACTGCAGACCAAGATGCTTCTGCAGGGTGTCAAAAATCTCATCGGCACGGAACGGTTTACCCACAAAGTCTGTAAACCCATGCAAGTGGACCTTCTCACGCAATTCACTGTAAACACTGGCCGTGACAGCAATGATAGCCGGGGCATGCGTGCCTTCAAGGCTTCGAATGGCATTGGCGGCATCAAAGCCATCCATGACAGGCATACGCAGATCCATCAATATGGCATCAAAGGCCTCCTGCTGCGCACAATCCAGAGCAACCTGCCCGTTTTCTGCCTGCCGGACGGTAAAACCAGAACTCTGCAACAGCGTCACCAGAATATCCCGGTTAACGGCATTATCATCCACCACCAGCACGTTCACCTGCTGCCCCGGTGCCAGCACTTTGCGACAGTGTCCCTCATCCGATGGAGAGCCTGACGCCAACACCTGCACTTCGTCACTGCAGCGAATCAGCGGTAAATCAAAATAGAAACAGCTACCGGTCCTCAGGACGCTTTCCACACGAATCTGCTCACCCATAATTTCGACCAGACGACGACTGATCGCCAAACCTAACCCTGTTCCGCCCGCCTGACGTCCACCATCGGTCTGGCGGAAAGGCTCAAAGATAAGCTCAAGGTTGTCTTTATCGATACCAATGCCGGTGTCTTCCACCCGGAAACACAGCCGCTCGCCCAAGTTGTCGCCCTGATGTTCCAGAGATACTGACAACAACACCTGGCCAGATCGGGTGTATTTGATGGCATTACCTGCCAAATTGATTAACACCTGTCGCAGGCGCGTACTGTCGAGCCAGATCATACGGGGCAGCGCTGTCTCCAGGCTATCCGGATCAAACTCAACATGATTAATTCTCTGGCCACCAAGATTCAGCTTGAACTGAATGCCTTTGTTCTGCGCCCGCTGGTACAGCATCTGGTGCACTGACAACACCAGCCGGTAGAGATCCACAGGCTCCGTAATCACTTCAAGACCACCCGCCTCAATTTTGGCAAGATCCAGAATGTCATTAATCAAGGTCAACAGATGCTGGCCACAGTCTTCAATCGCCACCAGGCTGCGGCGGTGCTGCGGATTCAGCTGTTTATCCCGCAACATGACCTGCGTATAACCCAGCACCCCATTGAGTGGGGTACGCAACTCATGACTCATGTTAGACAGGAACAGACTATTGGCATGGCTGGCCGCCTCAGCGGCATCGCGAGCTCGGCGAAGTTCCTCTTCAGCTTTTTTATAACTGGTACGGTCCCTGGCAATACCTTCTACGGCCTTAACCTTGCCGTCACTACCAAAGGCCGGCACTTCAAGTACTTCCAGTACACTGACAGCCCCGTTGCCGCAGTAGATCTTGACTTCATAGCTGGGCCTGATCTGCCCATTGGCGACTCTCCGGGTGTTTTCATGTACCCAGGTACGTTCATTGTCGTCGTACAAATAGTCGCGGGAATGCTTCATGAAGTCCGCCGGGCGATACCCCAGGATTCTCTGTACGGAATCCGTGACATAGATATAACTGCCGTCCGGATTCAACGAATAAAAGAAATACTCCTGCTGCAAACCTTCCACCAGACGGCGGAACCGCGCCTCACTCAATCGCAACGCGGCCTCAGCCTGCTTGCGATCCGTGATATCCCGCACAGACACCGAAAAGAGCGTACCGTCCCAGGTTTCCAGTGGACTGAGTGTATACTCGACGGGGAACTCTTCTCCCGAAGCCCGTCGGCAAGCGCCTTCGCGGCCCCGGCTGATTTTTAACGTTGCACGCAGCTCCAGTGGCGTCGTCAACAATGGAAAGATGCCGGACTGATCATGATCCGGAAAAAGACAAGCGACAGACTGACCAATCAGATCATCCCACTCCTGTTCAAACAGGGTTTCGGCCCGCTCATTGACGATCAGAATCTGACCTTCAATATTCGTGATGACCATGGCATCCGGCGCAGACTCAAGCAGTCCGCGGAATTTTTCCGTATCACTCACCCGCGCAGTAATGTCATGAGCCAGACCTTCAATACCGCTGATACTGCCATCCGGCTCAAACATCGGTACCTTAAACACTTCGATGTAACGCCGACGCCCCTGGCTATCGAACATCTCCACTTCATAACCGTTAGCCTGACCTGTTGTCAGCACCTGGTCCGTAATCGTCAACGAGGTACGGTTTGATTTCTTGTTGGTCTGATGCGCAGTGAAATGCTGGCAATACTCTTCCACCGTGAAACCCAACACATCCGTCACAGAAGGACTCGCTGATGTGATATTGCCGTCACGGTCATGGCTGAAATAGAAATAGCGCCCTTTCAGGCCCTGCACAATGCTATCAATGGCAAAGTTCTTGGACGCACGCAACGCCTCTTCACGCAGAGCCAGCTGCCCAGTCATTTCTGAAAAATAGCGGGCAAGGCTACCGGTTTCATCCCGATTGGGAATATGCACACTGGCATTCAGATCACCGGAAGCCACTCGACGAACCGCACGCTCCAGTTGTCGTATAGGACGGGAAATACGGCCTGAAATAAACCAGACACAACCAAAAATCAAAACCAGCGAGATTAGCAGAATCACCGCCTGGGTCACGGCATGTGCACGTAAATCGGCCAGCGCCCGGGAGCGCGGTACCGATGCTGCCAGCATCCACCCCGCCGAGCGTACCGGTGCATAAAACAGCCAGTGATCCTCATCGCCCATTTTAAGGCGGATCTTGGCAGACTGACTGCCGGTCATGATATTCGCAAACTTCATGTAATCCGGATGATTCAGGCGCTTTGCGGTATCAAAAACGGTCTCACCCTGCTCAATGGCATAGGGGACATAGATATAGGAACCATCATTGGCAACCACCATGAAATCCATCTCAGATGACGATTTCCAGGACGATACATCATTTAACTGGTTCAGATTGACATCCAGTGCCACCATACCCCGAAGCTGTCCATCCCGATAAATGGGCTCCAGGAATGTTGAGACCTGTTGTGGATGATTAGGATGTTGCTCAGGTGGGCACCACTGCCGCCGCAAGTATGATTTATCGTTCAGCCACGCATCAATCCGGTTCCTAAAATCGGTATCACCGCCCCGATCCCGAAACAGAACTGAGCCACTGTTTCGCCAGGCTGTTGGCGCAAACAGCGGCTGACCCGGCCCTCGCATGTCCGGCAGGAATATCAGGCTGGCGCTGACCAGCATGGGATTATCCGACACGCTGTTGGCCACAAGACGATAGAGATGTGCATCATCCAGGCGGGGGCTGATCTCAATAAACCCGGCAATAGAACGGGCAACCTGGGACGATTCCATCAGGAAGTTGTCAAATTGACCGGCGTATCGCCACGCCGTTTCTGCCATCTGGTTCTCAAGCGCCTGTGACGAACGTTGAACGGATTGATACAGGTTTATTCCGAACAGCAGGTTATAGATGACGGTGACAGGCACCACCGTAAAAAGTATGATTTTCTGCCGTATCGTGGAGGTCACAGTTTACGTTCTTTGAGAAGGGGTTATCAGGTAAGACCCGCTAAGGTAACGTGACTCCGGTAAACGGCTGAATAAGTAATACTTCGTAGCCACCACACCCTTACCGTACCAATGACAGTTGTCGCCCATAGCCAGCCTGTCACAATACCGGTATCAGCCAGTGAATCAGCGCACCGTTTCCAGGAAAAATACAGATGAAGGTTCTTATCATAGGCGGTAATGGACAGATCGGTTATGAACTCCGGGCACTACTGAAGGGAGCCGGTATCCCTCACTACGCCCCGGGACGTGACCAGCTGGATCTGACCGTCCCACGCCAGATTGAAGAAGTGATTGCCGAATACCGGCCGACGATTGTCGTTAATACCGCCGGCCACCGGAATCCTGCACGGGCAGAAACCGAACCCTCTCGCTGCTTTGCCCTGAACCGCGACGCACCTGCCGCACTGGCCAAAGTCTGCGACCAATACAAATCCGTTCTGATTCATATTTCATCCTGGCGGGTTTTCGATGGTATGAAGCAGGAGGTGTATACCATCAAGGATATTCCCAATCCTTCCGGTGTACTGGGCGGCAGCTTCTGGCAGGGCGAACAGCAGATCAGGGAACATTGCTCGCGCCATGTCATTCTTCGTCTGTCATGGGTCATCAGCCCCCAGGGACGCAATCGTCTGACCAGCATTCTCAACAGCCTGACCCAGGGTGAACCCGTCCTCGCTTCCGCCAACAGTCGGGGACGCCCGACGCCTGCCGATGATGTTTCCCGGGTGATTCTGGCCATCATGAGACAGATAGATTGTGATGCGCAGGTCTGGGGAACCTATCACTACAATGCGGCGGAAACCGTTGATGAGGAGTCTCTGGCGGAAGTCGTTCTGGCAGAAGCGTCGCAGTACCGTGATTTCTCCACCAACATGACAGAGTTGTTTCCTGAATCAAGCAACAATGGCAAAACCGTTAATGCCTGCCTCGACACAACCCATTTGCGCAATACCTTTGGTATTCACAGCAAATCCTGGCGTAGTGGTGTCGCACGACTCGTGAGGGATATTTATGTCACAGAAAAAGATGAATGACGTTTAAAGCAGAGAAAACAGACTGAAAAAACGAAAGTGCAGGCAAAAGCCTGCACTTAATCCAACACTACAGTTTTTTTAGAACTTGTAGGCAACGCCAACCATGTAAACCATGGGATCCAGCTCTACATCAACTTTATATTTTGTATCGCCAGCCGTGTTTTTGAAGGTCGCTTCTGTATCAATATACACATACCAGACTGCTGCGTTAACACTCCAGTTGTCATTGATACGGTAATCAGCACCTAATTGTGCCGCCAGACCCCAGGAATCCTTCAGTTCCAGGCCTCTGAAAGCCGTTTTATTGGAACCTTTAAATTCTTCATCAAAGAACGTGGTGTAGTTCAAACCCAGACCAACGTAAGGCTGGAAAGCAGAAGAGCTATCCATGGGATAATATTGCAGCGTCAACGTCGGGGGCAGATGCTTCACGTCCGCCAACTTGCCAAGACTTGCCAACTCACCTTTTGTCTTGATGGTATGCTGAAATGGTGTCGCAGCCAGTAATTCAATACCAAATTTGTCATCCAGCATGTAGGTCATGGACAGACCAAACTGGGTGTTTGCATCAACATCGACAGTTGTTGGATTGGCTGGTGTTGCACTAACGCCATTCGCTTTTAACGCGCCACTGTCAACATCCGGATCAACAGTTGCAGCACCGGCACGGACAATCACATCGCCAGCCTGATAAGCCATGGCAGGACCGGACAGTGCAGCAACGACAGCCATTACCGCAGCAGCAACAGGCAATTTTTTCACAGAAGACCCCTCCAGTTTCATAGAAACCCCCTAACAATTCCTTGTGATTTGTTGTTCATCTGCCAGCCCTTTCAATCATGAAGCACCGACACGATACTTGTTGTCTACCTATGATAATCCGTACAAACCGAAGGTCTTTTGATCTGGCTCAACAAATCATCCCTTTCACGCCGGTGAACTGTCTTCTTGCACCAGCTATCTGCGGAGCAGCATAATAGACAAGCACTAGCCTATAACGCATTTATCAGAACAAACAATAACAATGCCAGCTATTGTCAGAATCGCTATCGCCATTGTCTTACTGGCTTCTTCACTACCAGCAAGACTCATCGCCGCTGATCCCGCCTCGCTGGAGGATGCCATCACGCTGCAGAAAGACACCCTGCAGCGATCAGCCCAATCCCAACAGGCCATCAATCATCTTGATGATGAAAACCGCCGCATGCTGTCAGAGTACCAGTCGCTGCAGGCAGCCATTGATACCCTCCGTGAAGAAAATCATCACCTGGACAATCAGCGCCAGAAAATTGCTCAAAAGCGCGCCACGCTGGAAGCTGACATCCAAAAAACAACGCAGCTGCTGGCAACACTGCCATCCCTGAACCAACAGATTCATGAAACCTATGGCCGCTTTATTGGCCTAGACCTTCCCTTTCAGGGCAATCGCCGTGAGCAGGAACACCGGTTTCTGGGTGAACTGTTGAACGACGCTGACCAGACACCGGTGGAAAACTACCTCGCGCTTGTCCGTCAACTAAGAGAAACAGCGGAGCAGGGACTCCATATTCAGCACTGGACCGGCAAACTGTCCGATGAACGACAGGTCACCTTCTTACGACTCGGCCATATTGCCCTGTATTACCTGACGCCGGATGGCGAGGAAGGCGCTATTTGGGATAGATCAACAGAAACCTGGTCCACCCTGCCCATGGAAGACCGTCACAAGCTGTCACGTGCGATCCGGGTTGCGGCCAAGCAGGAACCGACAGGCTGGCTTGTTCTTCCGTTACCCACACATCGTTCTCAACCGGAGGGTGATGTATGAAACCTCTCCATATTCTGATCAGTGCCCTGTTTGCTTTAACTGTACAGGCCAGTGTCGCTCAAACACCCAATACCAGCACACCACTGGATGAACTGGTTGCCTCTGTACAGGAAGCACGAAAAAAAGAACTCGCACGCAACAGCGAAAGGGAACAAAAATTCCTGAATGCACATCAGCAACAAAAAGCACTGCTTAAAGAAGCTCAACAGACATTGGCTGCGCTACAGAAAAAAAACAGCAATCTCAAACAGTCACTGGCTGAGGATAAGGAAACACTGGCTAAACTGGAGCAGGAACAACAGGCACTGCTACACGAAAGTCGTCTGTTAACGGAAGGCGTAAAAGACGAAGCCGGACGACTGAGCCGCAGCTTCAATCATTCCGTTCTTCCCGCATTCAACGCTGATCGGTCAGCACGTATCAACCAGCTGGCGCTGAACCGCACCGTACCGTCCCGCGAGCAGCTCTACCATTATTGGGAAGACCTCAACACCACTTTAGCGGACAGTAGTCGTATTACCCGCTCGACAACCACCATTACACGAAGCACCGGCGATCCCATCACAGCGCCTGTCACCTTTATCGGTCCTTTCACGGCTGTCAGTAACGGTAACTTTCTGCGTTACTACCCTGAAACCGGTCAGCTGGGTATTCCCGTCAAACAACCTCGCTTCAATCTGCGTATCGATGCAGAAGGCTTTGAGCGTTCCCATGAGCCCATGGCATTGATGGCCATTGATCCGGGCCGCGGACGACTGCTCGAGCAACTGGAAACCAGCCCCTCACTCATTAAACGGATTGACCAGGGTGGCTTTATAGCCTGGCTGATCATCGCACTTGGTGCTTTCGGTGTTGGGCTACTCATCACTCGCTACCTGAGCCTGATGCACGAAAGTCGTCGAATACGGCAGCAACAGGTGCATATGGATGACCTGAGCCGCAGCAATGCCCTGGGCAGAGTACTGATGACCTGGGAAAAACACCGTCAGCAGGGATCACCTGAAAATCTGGAACTTCGCCTAGATGAGGCCATCATGGCAGAAATACCGCGGCTTGAAAGCTGGCAAAGCGCCATCAAGCTGATGGCGGCAATTGCCCCCATGCTGGGTCTTCTGGGCACGATTACCGGGATGATCCGAACTTTTCAGGGTATGTCCGGCAATGCCGGCCAGCACCTGATGGCTGTCGGGATATCCCAGGCGCTGATCACAACGGCTATCGGTTTGATGGTCGCGATTCCACTGCTGCTGGGACACGCCTTCCTGACCAATCGCAGTAGACAGTTAGTTCTTCTGCTGGATCGCCAGGCTGCAGGACTGATGGCTGAACACCTGGAGAAAAAGGCATGCTGATCCCATTGCCGATTCTCGACTACCTCACCCGGGGCGGCTGGGTGCTCTGGATCGTGTTCGGACTGACCAGTGTCATGCTGACGCTGCTCTCAGAACGCTTTACCTACCTTGTCTGGCACTGGCGAAAACGTCACCGGAAAATCATTACGCTATGGCGAGCCAGAACCGATCGTTCATCGTGGCGTGCGCACAAGGTACGCGAAACGCTTCTAGCCCGTGAACAGGCCGTCATGGAAACCGGTTTTCCTGTTATTAAAGGCTTGATTGCTATCTGCCCTTTAACCGGATTGCTGGGAACGGTGACCGGCATGATCACACTGTTTGAGCGGATGGGTTACCACGGTCTCACCGTTGGCCCGATGCTGCTGGAAAGCCTGTCCCGGATCACTCTGCCTACTTTGGCAGGCATTCTGGTCACCATTGTCGGCGTGTATGCCTACACCTGGTGCCTGAAGCTGGCAGAACGTCGACAACACCGACTGGCGGATGCGCTCACATTGTCTGATCCTGCCACAAACCTGCGTTCGGCCAACGCAGGCTAACCAGAGGAATACAGAATGCGTGCCCGGCGCCATATCACAGCGGAGGCAGAAGACACCGGCATTGATATGACTCCAATGCTGGACGTGGTCTTTATCATGCTGATTTTCTTTATTACTACGGCCACGTTTATTCAGCAGTCCGGCATTACCCTGGAACGGCAGGAAGCCGTAACCGCGCAACCGGTTCAGGGTCATGCAACAACGATCAGCCTGACCGAAACCGCCACCATCCATATTGATGGCGATACCATCGAACCGACTAACCTGAAAAGCTACCTGATTAAACGCCTTCTGCCCGGTACTGCCATCATCATTGATTCTGACCGCAAGGCACCCGGCGGGTTGTTAATTCAGGTAATCGATATTGTTCGCCAGGCTGGCTTTGACGACATTACCCTTGCGGCAAAGTCAGGTCATACACAATGACCCATGTGCTGGCCGGACTATCCATCACCCTGCTGCTGTTTCTCATGATGCAGTGGATGGTTGAACCGGATAAACCGGCGAACAGTGGCTATCAAACGGTTTCCGTCAGCGCACCCAAGATCAACCAGGCGCTGGCAGGAACAGCATCAGATAATCACAGTGCTGAAAATACTGTAAAAAAAACACCCGATAGCCTGCCACGCCCAGGGTTCACACCGTCTCTCAGCACGGTCAGCAGCTTGCGATCAGGCTTCAGTGGCAGTCTTTTTGCGCCGCCGGATGCGCAATCACTACTGAGCTCTCTTGAAGCGCCGGGGTTAGTCGGAAAATCCGGCAACAATAAACCCACCATCAATCCCGATGCCCTGCCATTAGCCAGCCTGGATCCAGACTATCCGCATCAGGCAGTCAACCAAGATCAAAGCGGCTGGGTGAAATTACGTTTTACTGTGACAGAGCAGGGGACTGTGGACGATATCCGGATTATTGAAGCCAACCCGAAAGGCGTATTTGAGCAGGCCGCTATCAAAGCCGTTCGTGAATACCGTTTCAGGCCTCGCATGGTCAATGGAAAGGAGGCTTCACAGCGGGCAGAGCGAACAATCAGGTTTCAACTGCAATGATTGTTTTCAGGATATTTCGAACATTGACAGTCATTAAGCGAGTATCCCTTACCCGGATATTTCAGCTCTACATTCTGCTGATACCCACACTGTTTCTGAACATACCCGAAGCCCATGCAGGCAAAGCACTGCAACAGCTGCTGGCCGACATACAACTCTTCATCACGGCCGGACGTTACGAGAAGGCCCAAATGGATGCGGAAGTCTTGCTGGAACAAACCAAACATGGCTCACAAAAGCGGGCGATGGTACTACGCACACTAACCCAGATTGCCATGCTCCGGGGTGACTATACGACAACTAGCGACCATATCCTCGAATTACTGGATAATTACACGCTTCCCAATGATCTGCGCATTTCCCTGGAAACCTCTCTCGCCCAGGCCTGGCTACAACAGGGCAAGGTGGACAACGTCATTGACCGGTTAACACCACTGCTGAATAACGAACAACTCTCTGTCAGTAATCCCCTGCCCTGGATGATCCTCGCATCTGCGCTGGCATCCCGCGAACGCCATTCAGAAGCGCTTCCTGTGATGAAAAAGGCTATAGCGCTTAATCGACACTCACCTGCGGCCTGGCATGAACTCTTACTCAGCATTCAGTTTCAACTGGAAGCGTATGAAGACAGCATTACTACCGTGAAAACCCTGCTGGATATTCATCCATACCGAGCCCGCTACTGGCGTCAGCTCGCCAGTCTTTACCTGATGCTTGATAAGCCCGATGACGCACTTGCGATCTTGGAAACAGGGGCATCACATAATCTTCTGGATCGACTGCCTGATATCGGCCAGATGAGCTGGCTGCGACAAAGCAGTGGTCAACCTGCCCAGGCCGCCAGGCACCTGGCCAGCGCACTGGAAAACGGCACCATTGCCAGCAATGCAAAACACTGGGAGCAACTCGGGGAACTCTGGCTGAACGCCAGAGAAACAGCACTGGCCATTGAAGCCTTTGCCAAGGCCGGAGAACATGCCGACAACGGCCAACCCTGGCAGCGCCAGGCTGAGTTACAAATACATATCCATGAATGGCAGGGGGCAACAGCCAGTCTTTCCAGGGCTATTGACAAAGGTGGACTGAAAGATGTCGGCAAAGCATGGCTTCTACTGGGCTATCTGCATCTCAAGAGTGATAATATTGATGAAGCGACCCAAGCCTTTCAGTCCGCCACTGACTGGGAGACCGTCCAGAATGATGCCCAACAATGGCTGACCTGGCTCGCCCAATCCAACGGCCAACCGAACGACTGATAACGATTTTCTGATGAGCAACACCTTGTCCGTCGCCTTGCCGTCACTGCCTGTGACCGAGGTACTGCCCGATATTGCCAACACGCTCTCACAGCATGACCGCCTACTGTTAAAAGCGCCTACCGGGGCAGGAAAAACGACACTAGTCCCCCTTTACCTGCTCGACGCAGCCTGGCGGGGTGACGGCAAGATCCTGATGCTGGAACCCCGGCGACTGGCCACCCGAGCAGCCGCATCACGTATGGCGCAGCTCCTTAATGAACCCGTCGGAAAAACCGTTGGCTATCGCATGCAGCTGGACAGTAAAACCAGTGGTGAAACCCGCATCGAAGTTATCACCGAAGGCATACTGACCCGCATGCTGCAGCATGATCCGGCACTCAGCGGCGTCAGCCTGGTGATCTTTGACGAATTCCATGAACGATCACTGCAAGCCGATCTAGGGCTGGCCCTGGCTTTGCAATCCCAGCAGGGCTACCGCGAACCGGATGATCCGTTGAAACTGCTGGTCATGTCCGCCACGCTGGATACCCCGGGCCTGGCCGAATTACTGGACTGTCCAGTCATCAGCAGTGAAGGCCGGAGTTATCCCGTAACCGTTCATTACAATGAGCGACCACTTCCTCCCGGCGATGTTCGTGCAGCCTGTGATCACATGGTGGACACCATTTCCCAGGTGATTCTCCAAGAGGAAGGTAATCTACTGGCGTTCTTACCAGGTTCTGCAGAAATCAGAAGAGTCGCTGATGGTATTCAGGGCAAGGGATTACCTGCCCATATCGATGTATACCCATTACATGGCAGCCTTTCACAAGCAGAACAGGATCAAGCCATACAACCGTCCCCTTCTGGTCGCCGAAAAATCGTACTGGCCAGCGCCATCGCCGAAACCAGCCTGACTATCGACGGTATTCGTTTAGTCGTGGATGCAGGGTTAATGCGCCTTCCTCGCTTTGATCCACGGACAGGGATGACGCGCCTGGATACCATCCGGGTATCAAAAGCGAGTGCCGATCAACGCAAGGGCCGTGCCGGGCGACTGACACCCGGAAAATGCTACCGTCTGTGGACAGAGCATGAGCACCAGCAGCTTCTGCCCTTCTCCCCACCTGAAATTGCCGATGCCGATCTGGCTCCCGTTGTCCTTGAACTGCTGAACTGGGGGATGTCGGACTGCGATGAACCGGACTGGGTCACATCGCCACCGAAAGCTGCGGTTGAACAGGGGTGTCAGCTGCTTCAGGCACTGGGAGCGATTGAGTACAAAAGCCACCGCTGGGTCATCACCTCACATGGTCTAGCGATGGCGGAAACGGGGCTGCATCCCCGTCTTGCCCATATGGTGTTAACCGCACGTCGACAAGGGCTGGATTATCTGGCGGCGCAATTATGCGTACTGCTGACGGAAAAAGACCCTGTCCGAGGCTATGCGTCAGAACGCCCACTGGATATCCGGTTACGACTGGCCCTGCTGGATGGCGAACCTGTTCCAGGCCTCAGTATTGATCAGCCCGCCGTTAAACAACTGCGACGATTGAGTGACCGTTGGGCACGACGCCTGCAAGCCAAAAAGCCAGTAGCCTACCCAACAGAAGCCATAGCGACATTACTGGCCTGCGCGTATCCGGATCGCATTGCACGTCGCAAAGCACAGTCCGGGCAGTTTCTCCTCAGTGCAGGGCAAGGCGTTGCCGTACCCGACCACGATCCGCTGGCAGCCTCTGAATATCTCGTCATCCCTTCATTAGGCGGCCAGCGGAAACAGAGTAACGCCACGGCTTTCCTTGCCGGCGAGCTGCAACCAGAACAGATCTCAGCCCTCTACCCAGAACGTCTTGAAACACACGACAGTATTCGCTGGGATAAATCGACCAAAAGTGTTGTCGCAAACAGGGAGGTTCACTTTGGCGCTCTGGTTCTGGAACGTCAGCCATTGGCATCTCCCTCTGCCGAAGCGATAAGTACTGCGCTGATTGATGGTATACGTCAAACCGGACTTCATACCTTACCCTGGACACGGGAAAGCGAGCAGATGCGACAAAGAATCTGCTGTGTTGCGCAATTTGGACAGGGTTGGCCTGATGTCACAGAAACAGCTTTACTGCAGTCACTGGAAAGCTGGCTTGCCCCCTTCCTTTCGGGCATGACCAAGCTGGATCATCTGAAAAAAATTGATCTTGTCGCCTGCCTGAAAGCGCTATTGGACTGGCAATCCCAGCAACAACTGGAAAGGGAAGCACCTGAACGACTCAAGGTCCCCAGCGGCTCACAAATCCGCATCGATTACAGCAATCCTGCTGAACCCAGATTATCTGTCAAACTTCAGGAGCTGTTTGGCTTGCTGGAAACCCCTGTGATCTGTTCAGGAAAGCTACCGGTCACCATCGAGTTGCTGTCACCAGCCATGCGTCCGGTTCAGACTACGCGGGATTTAAAGAATTTCTGGAACACCACCTACTATGACGTCAAAAAAGACCTTAAAGGACGCTACCCCAAGCATTACTGGCCTGATGATCCTTTCACAGCTGTTGCAACACACCGGGTCAAACCTGACAGACAACGGTAATGTAGCTGCAACGTTGGGATAAACGAAAAATAGAGAGCGCTTCAAGTGCTCTTCTGTTTACAATCCTTGACCTTATCATGGCCGTTATTATTTACTCTTCGACTCACCCCCAACGAATGGATGTCACGAATGAGCAAACAGCGCTGCGAATGGTGCACTTCCGATCCACTTTATCAACATTACCATGATCACGAATGGGGGCGTCCTGTGCATGATGACCGCATGTTGTTTGAGCTGCTGACTCTTGAAGGGGCACAGGCCGGACTCAACTGGCTTACTGTTCTGAAAAAGCGGGAAGGCTACCGGGCAGCGTTTGATAATTTCGATGCTGAAAAAATAGCCTGTTACGATCAGGAAAAAATTGAAACCCTGATGACAGATAGCAACATTATTCGTAACCGGATGAAAATATACTCTGCTGTTAACAATGCTCGAAGATACCTCAAAATAATTGATCAATTTGGTTCGTTTAACGACTTTATATGGAAATTTGTTGACTTCGTACCCAAAAACAATCAATGGCTTACACAGGTGGAAGTCCCAACCATATCAACTGAATCTAAAATAATGAGCAATGAATTGAAGAAGCATAAATTTAGCTTTATTGGCCCTACGATTTGTTATGCCTACATGCAATCAATTGGGATGGTAAATGATCACACAAAAAAATGCTTTTTATACCATGACAATTGATAGCCTCAAGCGCAAACAGTCAAAATCACCAAACGGAACATTGACGACCACACTTACAAGTCCAAGTTCAAAAGAATACAGAGTATCCTTCTAATAGTTCCTTAGAATATATGGTATAGGATCATTTCATCCCTTGCCACAATTGCCAATATAATCGTATGACATTACTAAAATATACAATGTCTTTATCATACCTAGAAAGATCAAAATGCGTATAAAATAATTTCTTAAAATTCATCGTACAATCTGGCAATATCAACAACATCACCTACACTCCACCATCAAGTCGATTTCGTATGAACTTCAGCATATCGACTATACCAGCAGACTGCTTACTATATCCTCGCCTATCCATTTATGAATAGCTTGAATATAGAGAGCAAGCGGCTTGGGCAAGTGCAATGGACTTTGTGTTAATACTGATATTTGGGTGAGAAGTACCATGAAAATCGTCCGACTATATCCATTATTTTTTTTCTCGCTGCTTATGGCCTTGTTTTCACATGCCCACGATAAGCCGATTGAAAAGAACGTCTATAACGCCTATTTCGATGAACGAAAAGCTGAGATCACCATACCCGATCTGGACAGTGAACTGGAATATATCAGCAAACCGGATGTCAGTGGCAAACCGGATCTGGCAGAAATATCAGTCAAGTTTTTACCTGGCACGGCTTACTTGGCCTATATTTATGCTCGCAATAATGAAACTGGCGTTCTCCAAAATTACGGTACTTTCTATGTCAATTCACACTGGCATGCTTTCTTGCCAGTAGGTTCAAAATTTAAAGTAACCGTACTGGGTGCTGGTAAGCATTGCCGTTTCTTCACTGTCGTCAATGCCACACATGCTCATCTTGAATTCTGGGGAACCTCAGATCATTCCAAATATGAGTATGTTGAAGGTGACGCTATTATAGAAGAGGATTTCTATACTACACATGCAGTTCACGGCTGCCCTGATCCGTAGTAGTAAAAAATAAAAGCGACAACACATACAGAACAAGCCTCACTCTGTGGGGCTTGTTCTTTTTATATCGTACACATTATTATTTCTCTCTTTCATATTCCCTCAATACAGAGAACAAAAGCACAACTCTAGAAGATACAATTGCCCGAACAATAAACCAATCATTAGGTTATACTTAGTCTGAGACAAATGTCGTACACATCTAAAATCATTAAAATCACTTTCACGTATCGCAACTAAAAAATGCCAAAAAAAATAGCTTGGCGGCAGATTATTGCTGCCGGTGCTTCTCATCGCCATACACAACAATTTTCATAGCACACAACTAAAAAAGCATTTTTTTGAAATCTTTCTTCATAATTTGTTAATGCAATCTGGCAATATTAAAGGCATCACCTACACTCCTGCATCAAGCCAGTGATATGAACATGGGACACATTGGCTATAGCAGCATGTGAAAATGCTTAATTCATATACTGTGCATTTATATGACATAGTTTGAATACAGTAAGCAATCATGCATACACATGCTGCGGGTATTTCAATCCCAAAACTTATGTGAGATGTGCTATGAAAACAGCCCGAACATTTCTACTCTACTTTTTCTCACTGCTCTCTACTCTTTTTGCATATGCAAGCGAGGGGTACTTGAATGAAGCGAATGAGCACCAATACAAGGTATCGGCAAATTTCGATGATCGGGCCGAGATTTCTATCGAGTTTATATCTGGCACAGGCTATGTGTCATGGATACAGGCTCGTAACAGTGAAACAGGAAATCTCGACGATTATGGTCGCTATTACGTCGGTACTTTCTGGAAAGCCTACCTGCCAGTCGACTCGAACATTCTAGTTGCCGTTCGGGGCAATGGAGTCAACTGCTACTACTTCAGAGTAAAAGAGCCTACCTTTGGACATATTGAAATGGGTGGTGGCTCTGCCACTCCAAGCATAGAAATCGTTGCTGGAGAGGCTCTTGAAATTAAAAGACTGTACAACACTTATAGCGCAGCAGGTTGCCCTGACCCGTAGGCATTCACAGACTGAAACTCATGCACTGTTGTGACGAGCCGTAAGATTGAGTGTTAACCATACGATTCGTCACAACATATAATGTGTCTACTTTACTCACACCACAATTGATAAACTTTCTAAGCGCTCATGCAACGCTATATATTGGCTAAGTTACCCCTTGTGGTTGGTAGCACCAATGTCCAATGATTTTCTCGAACATGCGTGCAGTCGTCAGCCTATGACGCTCTGTTAGAGCGCGCCGCCAAGCGAGGTAATGAGTCAT
>MUIA01000344.1 GCA_002084115.1 Oceanospirillales bacterium LUC14_002_19_P2
GGATATTGTGGATTGTTGCTGCAATGCCTGGAATAAACTGTGTAGCGAGGCTGGACGGTTGTTCAGTTTATGCTCTCGCCAGTGGGCACTTATGCAGTAGTTAGAAAAGGCGATTGGTATTACGCCGTTCAAAACGGCAATCAAGTTACTCATATAACGGCTCTTGTGGTTGTTTAAGGTGTTTATAATCGTTCGGAAGCCGATAGTACCGCTCAGCCGGATTGAGGAAATTGCCGTGATACCGTATTGCTCTCGGTGAATGTACGTATGTGTCTTGTTGGTTTTATTGTGGTTGGAACCCGGCAATGTAGAGGATTACCGGGTTAAGCCGTTTTTACCGCATTGGGGCGACGGGCAAAAAAAATTCCTGTTAGTGGTACGAAAATATCATTTTTGCCAGATTAAGGCGTTGTTATCAGAGCTTTTCCATATCGTTGAAGCCTCGCATCATAAGGTCGTCATCGCCGTTATTAGGTTCCTGATCGCAGCGATTGTTTTCTGGTACGGGCCAGACATCCTGGTCCATCGCTTTATCCAGATCCGGAAACAGTTTGCGGTTAAAGACCGGTTTTTCGATCCCACTGTGATATTGCTGTTCAAAGTCTTTCAACAACGCTAAGGCGGTGCCAGACAACATTACAATGACGACCAAATTGATCAGCGACATGATACCCATGGTCAGATCCGCCAGTGACCAGACGACGGGTAGGCTACTGAAAGCCCCCCAGAACACCATCATGATCACAATACAGCGATACCAGAGAATCAAGCGTCGGTTGTCCTTGATATGCCGAAGGCTGGATTCACCGTAATAAGTATTGGCGACGATCGATGTAAAACCAAATAGCATGGTGATAAAGGCAATAAACGGTTTGCCCCATGCACCGATAGCGCTGCTCAGGGCGTTTTGCGTCAGCGCAATGCCTGTGATGCCATCACCATTGAGGTATTCCCCGGACAGCAGCACGATCATAGCTGTGGCCGTACAGATCAGGATGGTATCGGTGAAGACGCTGAACATGGAGAGCAGTCCCTGCGTCACCGGATGGCTGGGAGTCGGTGCCGCAACGGCATTAATGTTAGGGCTGCTACCCATACCGGCTTCATTGGAAAACAGCCCGCGGCGAATGCCCTGTAGCATCGCCTGAGACACCGCATAACCCACACCGCCGGCTGCGGCTGTCTGCAAACCAAACGCGCTTTCAATCACCAGCCGGAAGACATCAATCAGGCGATCGTGATACATGAACATGACCGTGGCTGCCGTGAGGAGATACGCAGTTGCCATGAACGGAACGGTTTGTTCAGCAAAGCGGGCAATGCCACGAAGTCCACGGAAAATGATCAGTGCCGTCATCAATGCGAGTATCAGTCCCACGGATACTTCCGGTAATGCAAAGGCGTGTGAGAGTGCGGTAGCGACAGAGTTGGAGTGCACGGCATTAAATGAAAAGCCGAAAGACAACACCATGCAGACAGAAAAGGCGATCGCGAGGTTACGTTTCCCCAACGCTTTCTCAATATAGTAAGCTGGGCCTCCCCGAAATGTGCCGTCACGATTATTGGATTTATAAACCTGGGCCAGGGTGTTTTCCACAAAGCTGGTGGCCATACCCAGAACAGCGATTACCCACATCCAGAAAACGGCGCCAGGCCCGCCCATGTATACGGCGATGGCAACACCGGCGAGGTTACTGGTTCCTACATGGGAGGCAAGACTGGTGCATAAAGCCTGGAAAGAGGAAATGCTGCGGTTGTTACTGGTGCGTTTGCTGTGCAGAAGCAAACGCAGCGTCAGTGGAAAGTGCCGGACCTGAACCAGCCCGCTGCGCAGTGAAAAATAAACGCCTGCGCCCAACAATAAATAGACAAGTCCATAGCCCCACAGGATGGCGTTGAAGCTGTTGATCAGTACAGTCATGATATCTCCTCTCCGGTGGTGGGCGGTGTCGGCGCCGGGCCGGGTAAAACCAGAAAATCCTCATGTTCTTAGACCCTTTTTCAAAAGATGTGTTCAGGAATTGAGGATGTAACGGGGCAAAAATATGGCAGTCAGTCTAGCAGAGGCTGGTTTTTTCGCGTTTTTTATAAAAGGTATGGAATAAATTTTGCCGTTATAATCGCGCGATATCATAAATACAGCGTTTTCAGATCCGCTTCTGAGGTCTGACTGTAGAGGGGGCACGAGGTCACGTGCAGGACAGAATTTACCGTGTCTATATCAGCTCGACGGCGGCACCGGCCACATCTGAGCATACCGCCATCTTGCATGGGGTTCTGGCCAGCCACAGTATGCCAGTGTGCCCGGCGCTGTGGGATCTGGGTCAGGAGGGGCAGTCCATCCCGACGAATGACAACGGCGATGACTG
Source organism: Oceanospirillales bacterium LUC14_002_19_P2 (assembly GCA_002084115.1). Classification (GTDB taxonomy): domain Bacteria; phylum Pseudomonadota; class Gammaproteobacteria; order Pseudomonadales; family Endozoicomonadaceae; genus Kistimonas. The sequence continues at coordinate 2,370 of MUIA01000344.1, forward strand.
GGTGCGCAGGAAAGCCCTGATTAACAGTTGTGATTATGTGCTCTTTGCCGGTAACGCCTGTTACGGTGAGCGGTCGTCAACCGGTGTCAGTATTCAGCATCAGGAACTGACCTATGCCCTGATGCGGGATAAGCCGGTGTTCTGTGTGTTGTTGGCGGAAGAAACACTCTCCCAGTCCGGCGCGTCGACAGAAGAACTGGGGCGGGTGCGGGCATTGCGGGCATTATTGAAACGGCATAATCCCGTTTTCTGGCGTCAGCTAGAAACATTGCCGGAAACCATCATTTCGGGATTTCCGGCATTTGTGGCCGATCACCCCGGCACCGGTTGGAGCAAAACCAAACCACAGATCACTATCAACACTGCTATTGCCAGGGAAACCGTAAACAACCTGACAATAAAGCCGCAGGCAACGTGCGAAGCTGCAACCGCCTTGTCAGACAATGAGAGAGTTTCCTGTGAGAACTTCGACTGGTTACAGCAACACCAGGAGTTCAGTGTGCAGTGCCATGTATTTATTCATGGCAATTGTCATCGGGTTGAACAGAACGTGTCACTCTCCTGGGCGGATGTGTATGAGGCTTTTCGCCTGTCACTGAACCCATCGTGTAATGAGGACCGAATTCAGCAGTCACTGTCTGTCATGTTAGAAGCGCGTTTCAGTCAGCAAATACTCCGTCAGTACGCCCAGGCGCATGCGGCGGACGCCTTTCGTTTTTCTGAAACAGCGATGCGAATGATTCGCCTGAAGTTGCGCCGTCATGGACTGGTTCGCAAAGATACCCGGGCCTCCAGTCGTAAAAACAATGTCTGGTGCCTGACCAGGGCGGGAAAGGCCGCGGGTCACTGGATTGGACGAACCAGCGCCGGATAAATACTACCAGGCACGTATCGGTAGAAAATCCGCACCCCATTGCTTCGGGTCAAGGAATTGAAAGGGCAGGTCGGCGTTAAAATAGGTCGGCTTCATCTGCTATCCCAGTCCTTCCTGACGTCCTTCCCCCGGAGTTGTCCATGATAAGTTTTCTCGTTTCTCTGATAGCCCTCGTTGTCGGGTACCTGATTTATGGTGCCCTGGTTGAAAAATGGTTCGGTGCGGATCCCAACCGTCCGACACCGGCCGTGACACAGACTGATGGTGTCGATTACGTTCCCCTGCCCTGGTACAAGATTTTCCTGATCCAGTTTCTGAATATTGCCGGTCTTGGCCCGATCTTCGGCGCCATCCTCGGTGCGCTGTATGGCCCTTCCGCCTTTTTATGGATTGTGTTCGGCTGCATATTTGGCGGTGCCGTGCATGATTATTTTTCCGGCACGCTCTCCATCCGGCATGAAGGTAAAAGTATTCCCGAGATTGTCGGCTTGTATCTGGGGGATAAAACCCGTCAGGTGATGCGGTTGTTTTCCATTATCCTGCTGTTGCTGGTGGGTACTGTTTTCATGGTCGGTCCGGCAGATCTGTTGAGTAACCTGGGTTTCGAAGGGGTTTTTGCGAATAAAACATTCTGGCTCGCAGTGATTCTTGCGTACTACTTCATCGCCACAGTCGTACCGGTGGATAAACTCATCGCGCGGATTTACCCCCTGTTTGGCGCCGCATTGCTGATCATGGCCGTAGGTATTGGCGGTGCATTGGTGTTTGGAGACTGGAGGATTCCGGAAGTGGGTACACCATCTGCCCATCCGGGTGGTCTGCCTCTCTGGCCGATGCTGTTTATCACCATTGCCTGTGGTGCCATCAGTGGTTTCCACGCCACACAGTCACCACTGATGGCTCGCTGTGTGAAAAATGAAGCCTACGGTCGGCCGGTGTTTTTCGGTGCGATGATTGCGGAAGGTATCGTAGCGCTGGTTTGGGCGGCGGCGGCCATGACGTTTTTCCCGAACGGGATTCCTGGCCTGAATGAAGTGTTGGCGAAAGGTGGTCCTGGCCTTGTAGTGAACGAAGTGTCCGTGGGGTTGATGGGCAGCTTTGGTGGTTTGTTAGCCGTACTGGGTGTCATTGCCTGTCCGGTCACTTCCGGTGATACCGCGTTCCGGAGTGTCCGTTTGATTTTTGCGGATATCTTTAACCTGTCCCAATCAAAGATTCGTAATCGTCTTCTGGTTGCGATTCCGGTGTTTGCTACCGGCTATTTGTTAACGTTGGTTGACTTTACCGTTATCTGGCGTTACTTCGCGTTTTCAAATCAAGCGTTGGCAACCATTGTGTTATGGACATCAGCCGTCTACATGGTGCGTAATGGACGTAGTCACTGGTTTGTGAGTTTGCCTGCAGTATTTATGACGGCGGTTTGTGTAACGTATATTGTTATGGCGCCGGAAGGTTTGGCAATGTCTGTGAGTGTTGCTAATCCTATCGGTATCTTATGTGCGTTTACAGCAATGATTGCCTTTTCGATGGGTAGAGTTTTCAAACAGGATGGGTGCTCTCTCTGATTAATACGCAGATACTGGCTCTCCAAGCCTGTTTTCACAGGTTATTCGTTCCCATAGCTGATCCCAGCGTCCTTTTGTCTCTGTCAGTGCCCGCATGCCAAGCAC
>MUIA01000249.1 GCA_002084115.1 Oceanospirillales bacterium LUC14_002_19_P2
TATGACTCATTACCTCGCTTGGCGGCGCGCTCTAACAGAGCGTCATAGGCTGACGACTGCACGCATGTTCGAGAAAATCATTGGACATTGGTGCTACCAACCACAAGGGGTAACTTAGCCTGCGACCTCGTTTTAAATGAGGTGCTATGGCCTGTTTTTTTACTTATACTTTTGCATTCTATAAATTCGGCTTCATGTTGTTCCATTTGAATGATTGATATACGTAAACCTCTGGCCATCTCCCTAATGGGGCCAACCGCTTCCGGGAAAACAGATCTGGCGGTATCGCTCGCGCAACAGCTGCCTTGTGACATCATCAGCGTTGATTCCGCCTTGGTATATCGTGGAATGGATATTGGCTCTGCCAAACCGGATGCTGAATTATTGGCCAAGGCCCCCCATCGGCTGATTGATATTCGAGATCCGTCTGAACCTTATTCTGCTGCCGAGTTCCGTCAGGATGCGCTGAGAGAAATAGCAGAGATTACTGCGAGAGGGCGTATTCCGCTGCTGGTCGGTGGCACTATGTTGTATTTCAAAACCCTGCGGGATGGCTTGGCGGAATTGCCGGGAGCAGACGAACAGGTTCGTCAGGAGATTTATTCACAGGCAGAACGCGAGGATTGGCCTGCTGTGCATGCGAGGCTGGCAGCGCTTGATCCGGTCTCGGCGGCAAGGATTCACCCGACTGATCCGCAACGGTTATCCCGTGCGCTGGAAGTGTATCTGGTCAGTGGCCGGACGATGACAGAGCTGCGTGCCGACCAGGCTGATAAGAAGGAGACGCATGAAGGTTTCCCCTATCGTCTGGTCAATCTGGCGGTTGCCCCTGAAGAACGAAAGGTTTTACATGAACGGATAGCATTGCGCTTTCACCAGATGCTTGAACAGGGTTTTATGGAAGAAGTGCAGCATTTATATGCCCGCGGTGATCTGGACAGCAAACTACCCGCGATTCGCTCTGTTGGCTACCGGCAGGCATGGGAGTATCTGGCGGGGGAACTAACATTCGATGAGATGGTCGAACGTAGTGTGATCGCAACGCGGCAACTGGCTAAACGCCAGCTGACCTGGTTGCGGAGCTGGCCTGATCTTCATTGGCTCGACAGCCTGTCACCGAATCTGGTGGATGACGCCTTGAAAGTCATCACCCCTAACCTCACATAGAGGCTATGGTTTTTCGGAAGTTTGATCAGCTGAAGGGCTGGCAGCTTACGTGCTATTGGATGTCCTCTGCAAGGTAGCCATGCAGTAGCTAGTATTACTTATTGTACGTACAAGGTGCCTGACCTAAGGTTGCTCGACCCTTGCAGACTGTATGTAGCGTAATCAATTTCCTGTCTGAACAGGAAGAACATGCTACTCTAGGTATACAGTCTTACCGGACTAGAGCACAGACTTTAAATAATTCGATAAATAAGAAGGAGTACGGAAATGTCAAAAGGGCATTCCCTACAAGACCCTTACCTCAACGTTCTTCGCAAAGAGCGAGTACCCGTATCCATTTATCTGGTTAACGGCATCAAGTTGCAGGGTCAGATTGAGTCTTTCGATCAGTTCGTTATCCTGCTGAAGAACACTGTCAGCCAGATGGTCTACAAGCACGCAGTTTCCACTGTGGTTCCCGGTCGTCCCGTTCGCCTGCCCATGCAGGAGCCCGGACAAGACGTTCAGGACTGAATCCTGAGGTCTGGTGCTCTCTGAATCTCGAGCTGTTTCCGACCAATCGCCCGGGCAAGTTCCGTACCTCTCCTAACAGGATTTACAAAAAACCGGATACCGTTTCTAACGGTATCCGGTTTTTTTTTGTTGCCGAGAACCGGCCGATGCGTGCATATTGCGCCTATCCATTGATTAATCAGGAGCTGTAGTTTGTTTTTCGAGCGCCATGAAGGTGGTGAAAAAGCGGTCCTGGTGCACCCTGAATGTTACAACGAACAGGACAGGGAAGACCCTTCCGAATTTCGTGAACTGGTGCGTTCCTCCGGTGTTGAAGAAGCCGCATTTTTAACGGTACCGGGTGGTAACATCAGCCCCCGCTATTTTGTCGGTATCGGTAAACTGGAAGAGATCCGTCAGTATGTGACTGCGACTGAGGCGGATGTTGTCCTGTTTAACCATGCACTGAGTCCCAGCCAGGAACGTAACCTGGAGCGTGAGCTGAAATGTCGGGTGGTTGATCGAACCGGTTTTATTCTCGATATCTTTGCCCAGCGAGCCCGTACCCACGAAGGTAAATTGCAGGTTGAGCTGGCACAGCTGGAATACATGAGTACACGACTGGTGCGTGGCTGGACTCACCTGGAGCGTCAGAAAGGTGGGATATGTTTGCGTGGTCCCGGTGAAACCCAGCTGGAAACGGATCGCCGGTTGCTGCGGGCTCGAATCAAATCGATTCATCGCCGACTGGAGAAAGTGAAGAGTCAGCGAGATCAGAGCCGACGTTCCCGTAAACGGGCTGAGATACCGCTGGTGTCGCTGGTGGGTTATACCAATGCCGGCAAGTCGACGCTTTTTAATGTGCTGACCGAATCGGATGTTTATGCAGCCGATCAACTGTTCGCAACCCTTGATCCGACACTGCGCAAGATTCAGATGGCGGATTTTGGTTCTGTCATTCTGGCTGATACAGTAGGTTTTATACGTCATTTGCCGCATAAATTGGTGCAGGCTTTCCGGGCAACCCTGGAAGAATCGGCCGGTGCTGATCTGCTGCTGCACGTGATCGACAGTCATGACCCTGAGCGGCAGGAGAACATCGATCAGGTGGCCCTGGTGCTAAAAGAGATAGATGCCCATGAATTACCGTGTCTGGATGTCTATAACAAGATTGACCTGATGCCGGGTGTTGAACCTCACATTGACCGGGATGAACACGGTCATCCTCGTCGTGTCTGGATCTCCGCAATGAATAACCAGGGGCTGGAGCTTGTGCATCAGGCTGTAGCCGAGTTGCTGGCCGGTGACATTGTCCATGAACACCTGCCTCTGGGGTTCAATAATGGGCGCTTACGTGCACGGCTTTATGCCATGAGCGTGGTTCAGTCCGAAGCGTATGATGATAACGGGCAACCTTTGCTGGAAATACGCATGCCCCGTGACGAGCTGGTTCGGTTGCTCTGTCAGGAAGGGATGGATGCTTCCGCCTATGTCCTTGAGCAGGATTAATTCGGCCGGATGGCATTGGTAATACGGTACAAAATGTTATAGTGATGAATTATCGGTAAGTACGTACCTGCGCCCGGTCTTTTGCTATTCTGGAGCTCGCTGACCGCGCATGGTTGCTTCCGGTATCCGTGAAACTCTACAATCTGCGTTATTGGCAATCAGGAACGTAGCCACAAGGCTGCGGATGCCAGGGGCAACTGCCGTTATGCCGTAACGGCTTTCGGATGTTTATCCGATAGTAGTGGCGGCACCGCTCTTTCCCTGTATCCTTGCAGGATGCTCAGACAGTAGTTGTACAACTCTGACGACGGAGAACTCTATGGCCTGGAACGAGCCGGGTGGAAACAAACAGGATCCCTGGGGTGGCGGAAACCGTGGTGGTAACCAGGGGCCGCCGGATCTGGACGAGGCACTACGCAAGTTTCAACAGAAGCTCAGCGGTATTTTTGGTGGCAAGGGTAACCCTTCTTCAGGCAAGCGTCCTTCCGGTGGTGGAGGCGGTGGCGGTCTGGTGGTCGGCGCAGTCGTCATCGCGATTGTGGCGTATCTGTTCAATGCAGTTTACGTGGTTGATGAAAAGGAACGTGCGGTAATCCTCCGCTTTGGTAAATATGTAGAGACTGTAGACCCGGGTCTGCATATGTATTTCCCGCCTTTTGAAACCAAGTATCAGGATGTGGTGACTGAGTACCGTTCGTACCCGGTCAGCCAGGAAATGTTGACCGAAGATGAGAATATCGTCGAGGTGGCGTTGTCGGTCCAGTACAACATTTCCGATCTGAAAGATTATGTGCTGAATGTCGCGAACCCTGACAAAGCCTTGAAAGAGGCAACTCAGAGTGCATTGCGTCATGTTGTTGGTAGTTCCGAAATGCACTCGGTGCTGACGGAAGGCCGTGAGGTGCTTGGCGATGAAGTCAAAGAGCGTCTGCAGGCTTACCTGAACAGCTACGGCACGGGTCTTTACATCAGTAAGGTCAACGTGGAAAGTGCACATCCGCCCAAGCAGGTACAGGCAGCGTTTGATGACGTTATCCGTGCCCGTGAGGACGAGGAACGTGCCAAGAACGAAGCGGAAGCCTACGCCAACCAGGTGGTACCGGAAGCCCGAGGTGATGCCCAGCGTATCATTGAGGAAGCCAATGGTTACCGTGAGGAAGTGGTTTCCCGCTCAGAAGGTGAGGCGGAACGTTTCACCAAGTTACTGGCGGAATACAAGAAAGCGCCCGGTGTTACCCGCGAGCGTCTTTACCTCGACACAATGCAGGATGTTCTTGGCTCAACCAGTAAGGTGCTGGTGGATGTCAAAGGTGGTAACAACATGATGTACCTGCCGCTGGATAAGCTGATGGAGAATCAGAAGAAGAGTTCTTCTGCCAGCACCTCAGGCGAGCTGACCACGCAGGAGTTGGATGAGCTGACGGATCGCGTCACGGCCGAATTGAACCGTCGCGCCTCCAATGCCCGGACAGGGAGGAGTGTACGATGAACTCTAAAGCCATGACTGCCCTGATCCTCATTGGTGTTGTTCTGCTGGGTGTGCTTAGCAGTGTGTATGTGGTGTCAGAGCGTGAGCGTGCGGTACTGCTGCGCTTTGGTGAAATCGTCAGGCCGGATGTGAAACCTGGCCTTCACTTCAAGGTGCCATTCATTGACAAACTGCGTGTGTTCGATGGTCGTATCCAGACACTGGATGTGCCACAGGAACGTTTCTTCACCCAGGAGAAGAAAGCCGTAATCGTTGATGCCTACATCAAGTGGCGTATCTCGGACGTTCAGGAGTTTTACCGGTCCACATCCGGTGATGCGTTCCGTGCCAACACCCTGCTCTCTCAGCGTGCGGGTTCACGTTTGAGGGAGAAGTTTGGTGTCCTGACATTGAACGAGGTGGTTTCCGGTCAGCGGGATGAGCTGATGACCGAAATTACCCAGACCCTGAACAAGTCGGTTGAGCGCTTGGGTATGCAGGTCCTGGACGTACGGGTCAAGAAGATCGACCTGCCCCCCCAGGTCAGCGACTCGGTCTTTGATCGGATGTCTTCCGAGCGTCGTAAGGAAGCCCAGGAGTATCGCTCCAAGGGTAGCGAGATGGCCAAGGCGATTCGTGCAAATGCCGATCGTGAGCGTCAGGTCATTATCGCTGCGGCTTACCGTGACTCACAAAAGATTCGCGGTGATGGCGACGCCAAGGCGGCTTCGATTTACTCGAAGGCTTATGGTGAGGATGCCGAGTTCTACTCGTTCTATCGTAGCCTGAAGGCGTATCGCGATACCTTTGACAGCAGCTCGGATATCCTGCTGCTGGAGCCTGACAGCGAGTTCTTCCAGTTCATGAACAGCGCAACAGGCAAACAGTAACACGCCCTGTGATAAAAACGCCCGGAACCATCCGGGCGTTTTTATGTACCCCGCACGGGTCGGATGGTATGATTGCGCAAACCGGGGAAAGCCCGGTTTTTTCATGTGCGTCGTACGGGTCAGATTGCAGAGAGATGTATGAGTTTCTGGCATGAACTTATCGTAGCCTTCTGCCTGCTGTTGGTGCTGGAGGGTATCGTCCCCTTCCTTTATCCGCAGCGCTGGCGTCGTCTGGTTGAACAACTGGCGACGGTGGATGACCGTACCCTCAGAATCTGTGGTCTGATCAGCATGCTGGCAGGTACGCTGCTGCTGTATCTGGTGCGTTGAACCGTTAGCAAGCGAGAGCAGAATCATGACAATAGCCGACCGCTGGCTGCTACCCGACGGTATTGAGGAAGTGCTGCCGCCCCAGGCGTGGCAGGTGGAAACCATGCGCAGGACATTGCTGGATCTGTATGCCTCCTGGGGCTACGAACTGGTGATACCGCCGCATATTGAATTTTTGGAATCTCTCTCGGCAGGAGCCGGTAATGACCTGGAACTGCAGACGTTCAAGATTACCGATCAGCTGACCGGTCGCATGATGGGGTTGCGTGCGGATACGACTCCTGCGGTTGCACGGATGGACGCACATACCCTGAATCGCACTGCACCTGCACGCCTCTGTTATGCGGGCAGTGTCTTCCATACCCGGCCGGCTTCACTTGTTGCATCACGAACACCGATTCAGGTGGGTGCCGAGCTGTATGGCCATGCCGGTGTGGCCAGTGACATTGAGGTCATCAGCCTCATGCTGGAAACGTTGGTGGCTGTTGGTATTGAGAATCCTCACGTGGATCTTGGCCATGTGGATATTTTCAGGCAGCTGACCAGCGCCGCCGGTCTGAATGCTGTTCAGGAAGCAGAACTCTTCGACGCTCTGCAACGCAAGGCGAACCCGGAGATTCAGCAATATCTGGCCGATTGGGCCGTTACTCCCGCTATTGGACGTATGCTGACAGAGTTATCAGGTCTCAGTGGAGGGCGAGAGATTCTGACTGCCGCAAGAACGACTTTGGCGGATGCACCCGCATCTGTCATTGAGGCTATCGAGACCCTGGAGACGATTGCGGATCACCTTTCAGAGGGATATCCACAGGTTGAACTCTATTTCGACCTCTCTGAACTCCGGGGCTATAACTACCATACGGGTGTCGTGTTCTCCGCCTACCTGCCGGAAGAAGGGCAGGCTATCGCCAAGGGCGGACGTTATGACGGCATTGGTGAGGTTTTTGGCCGGGCACGCCCGGCCACGGGTTTCAGTACTGATCTGAAAGCCCTGATGCGTTTGGGTAATGGTGTACCAGAAGCTGATCGTGGCATTCTGGCGCCGGCTGATGCTGACAAGTCAGTGGTCAGGCGTCTGCGCGAACAGGGCGAGAAAGTGATCTACAGTTTACCGGGGCAAACCGAGTCTGCCCGGGATATCGGATGTGATCGCGAACTGAAACTGACAGACGGCAGCTGGCAGGTGATACCGGCAGGCTGACGTCAACGTCAGAAGGAACTGGGTGGGTGCCGCCGGTAAACGACAACAGTCTTTCCGCGCGGACATTTTTTTTACTGAGACTTTATCATGGGCAAGAACGTAGTCATTCTGGGAACCCAGTGGGGCGACGAAGGCAAGGGCAAGATTGTTGACCTGCTGACTGATCAGGCATCTGCTGTCGTACGTTTCCAGGGCGGCCATAACGCAGGTCACACGCTGGTTATTGACGGCGAAAAGACCGTCCTTCATCTCATTCCATCCGGTATCCTGCGTGACAACGTAACCTGCTATATCGGCAATGGTGTTGTACTGTCTCCGGAAGCGCTGCTCAAAGAAATGGCTGAGCTGGAAGAGCGTGGCGTGCCTGTTCGTGAGCGCCTGCGTCTGAGCCCGGCCTGTCCGCTGATCCTGTCTTACCATGTTGCGCTGGATCAGGCCCGCGAAGCGGCACTGGGTAAGGACAAGATTGGTACCACCGGTCGTGGTATCGGCCCGGCTTATGAAGACAAGGTCTCCCGTCGTGGTCTGCGTCTGGGTGACCTCCTGCACCCGGAACGTTTCGCAGAGAAGCTGAAGTCTGTATTGGAATACCATAACTTCGTTCTGCAGAACTACTACAAGGCTGAGCCCGTTGATTTCCAGAAGCAGCTGGATGAAGCACTAGCCATGGCTAAAGAGCTGGCACCGATGATTGATCGTGTCAGCGACAGCCTGCACGATCATCGTCGTAACGGTGAAAGCATCATGTTCGAAGGTGCCCAGGGTTCCATGCTGGACATCGATCACGGTACCTATCCTTTCGTTACCTCTTCCAATACAACCGCCGGTGGTACTGCAACCGGTAGTGGCATGGGTCCCCTGTACCTGGATTATGTGCTGGGTATTACCAAGGCTTACACAACCCGTGTCGGTTCCGGCCCGTTCCTGACCGAACTGCTGGATGAAGGTGGTCAGCACAATGAAACCGGTGCTTATCTGGCGGAGAAAGGCCATGAGTTTGGCGCGACAACCGGTCGCCCCCGTCGTTGTGGCTGGCTGGATGCCGTTGCCCTGCGTCAGGCCATTCAGATTAACAGTGTATCCGGCCTGTGCCTGACCAAGCTGGACGTACTGGATGGTCTGGAAACTGTGAAGGTTTGCACGGCTTACCGTAACGCCGAAGGTGAGGAAATCGTGACTCCGATCGATATTGAAGAGTACGAAACCCTGACACCGGTTTACGAAGAGTTGTCCGGCTGGTCTGAGTCTACCTTCGGCGCCAAGAGCATGGACGAGCTGCCAGAAAATGCCCGTGCTTACATCAAGCGTGTAGAAGAAATTGCCGGTGCGCCGGTGGATATTATCTCTACCGGTCCTGACCGTAACGAGACCATTATCCTGCGTCATCCGTTTGCCTGATTAAGGCATTTTATCGCCGCCTCCTGATCGGGGCGGCGCATACTGAGCTTGCTAAAGCGCTATCCTGTCAGTGCGTGAAAATACCAGTTCACCAGGAATACACTGAGGATGGTGGTGATCAAGCCACCAAAGGTAATCCAGAATTGTCGGCTTAGGCCGTGCATTTCAGTACGTACCGCAGCAATTTCTGTTTTCATTTCTGAACGAACACTTGCTATCTCCATTTTCATTTCCGCTCTGAGAGAATTAACTTCGCCGTGCATATCTGTTCGAAGATCCCTGACATCAGAGGCTATTGAACGCACTTCTTCCCGCAGATCCGACATAGCTTTTTCATTACGAAATTGCATTTGCAGCATCATTTCCTGAAAGATCATCAGATCCTTTTTGGTGGCAACATGTTCAGGATCCTGCGATTTGTCCATTCTGCGTGCCAGATCAGGATGAATACCAATGCGTGTCAGCTCATCGAACAGGCTGGCTCCTTGTGTATCAGGCATGTTGAAAGACTCCCTCGATAGCATTATTGATTCTTCAGCTTTGCAGGAAAGGTAGACCTGGCAGGAAAAACCGGCAAATTACCGGTAAGCCGTCATCGCTAGTCACGAGAGGGCTGCGTATACTATGCAACAGGCTATCAGTGAGTCCGACCATGGCATCCCCATCGATGCAGGCAGGGCTTCAGGCAAACAGATTTGATCAGGATGACCCATGCCAGAATGGTGGAGAGACGCCGACCCGAATGCAAAGCAGGAAAAACAGAGTTATGACAACCCTGTGCCCAGCCGCGCATTGATTATGAACTACCTCGATGAACGGGGTGCGCCGGCGACGCATGAAGTCCTCTGCCGGGAATTTGAACTGGATGATGACGACCAGATCGAAGCGCTGCGTCGCCGCCTGATTGCCATGGCCCGTGACGGACAGTTGATCCAGACTCGGAAGGGCGCGTTCGGACTGTTGAACAAGATGGACCTGATTACCGGCAAGGTTCAGGGACATCGTGATGGGTTCGGTTTTGTCCTGCCTGATGGGGAAGGGGATGACCTGTTCCTGACATCTCGCCAGATGAGCGAATTGTATGATGGCGACCGCATCGTTGTCCGTCAGACCGATGTGGACAACCGCGGTCGTCGATACTGTGCAGTGGTCGAAATTCTGGAGCGCAGTGTTACCCAGGTAGTCGGCAAGTACTTTGAACGCGATGGTACGGGGTTTGTAGAGCCTGACCACCGTCGTATGACCAGTGAGATCATGATCAAGCCGGGGCCACTGTTGCCACTGCGTGGTCAGTACGTGGTTGTGGAGATTATCGAGTATCCCACCCGACGTGCACTGGCGACAGGTATCGTCAAGGAAATCCTTGGCGACAAGATGGCTCCGGGCATGGAAGTGGAGATTGCCGTACGCAGCCATAATATTCCCCATACCTGGCCGGAAGCGGTTGAAGAACAGGTCAGCACGTTTTCCCCCAATGTTCCGAGCCGGGATAAGAAAAACCGGGTAGACCTGAGACAGATGCCGTTTGTCACCATTGATGGTGAAGATGCCCGCGATTTCGACGATGCCGTGTATTGCGAGCAGAAGCGGAGTGGTAGCTGGCGATTGTTTGTCGCGATTGCCGATGTTTCACATTATGTGAAGCCAAAAACCGCACTGGATAATGAAGCCCAGAACCGTGGCACATCAGTTTATTTCCCCGGTCACGTGATTCCGATGTTGCCGGAGGTGCTATCCAATGGACTTTGCTCACTGAATCCGAAAGTGGACCGGCTGGCCATGGTCTGTGAAATGACCATCAGTGCACGTGGCAAGCTTAGTGGTTACCAGTTTTATGAAGGGCTAATTCAGTCTCATGCACGGTTGACCTATACCGAAGTTGGCGCGCTTCTGGAGCATCCGGAAAGTCCTGAAGGGCAACAGGTGGCCAAAATCTATGCGAAGCTGGTTCCCCACCTGAATACCCTTTATACGTTGTACAAGGTGCTGCATGCCGGACGGGTAGAACGCGGCGCCATTGATTTTGATACGGTGGAAACAAAAATTGTGTTCAGCGATGAACGCAAGATTGAAAAGATCGTTCCGACAGAGCGGAATGATGCCCATCGGTTGATTGAAGAATGTATGCTCTGCGGCAATGTGGCAACGGCGAAATTTCTTGAAAAGCATGCATTGCCGGCGCTCTATCGCATACACGAAGGTCCCAGCAGCGAAAAGCTGGAAAACCTGTACAGCTTCTTGGGGGAGCTGGGTCTGTTCCTGCCGGGCAGAAGTCAGCCGGAACCCAGTGATTACCAGCAATTGCTGGAGCGCATCAAGGATCGCCCTGACTTCCTGATTATTCAGACCATGCTGCTGCGTTCCTTGAGTCAGGCGGTCTACAGTCCGGATAATATCGGGCACTTTGGTCTGGCTTATCCGGCGTATGCGCATTTCACGTCGCCGATCCGTCGCTATCCTGACCTGTTGGTACATCGTGCCATACGGTATGTGATCCGTTCAGAAATGCCGTCCCGTCACGTTAAGCGGGTTGAGGGGGCATCGGTTCTTAAGAAAAAGGCCATCTTCCCTTATGAAACCGCAGACATGCTGGCGTTGGGCGAACACTGTTCCATGACGGAACGGCGCGCTGACGATGCGACCCGTGACGCCATGGATTCCCTGAAGTGCCAGTATATGCAGGGACATATCGGGGAGGTCTACGATGGGCTGGTAGCGACAGTGACCGGCTTTGGCCTGTTTGTTGAACTTAACGATATTTATGTGACCGGCCTCGTACATATCAGTAACCTGCCTGGCGATTATTACCACTTTGAATCTTCCCAGCAGCGTCTGGTCGGTGAGCGTACGGCCATGATGTTCCGCCTGGGGGATGAACTTCGAGTACGGGTTGTTCGGGTTGATCTGGATGAAAAAACGATCGACTTCGAACTGGCGGATGCACCAAAGAGTCGTCGTAAAGGCCGTGCTCCGGTGCGTAAGCAGGAGACAGCAAAAGACAGACGCCGTAGAGCAAGGGCTGAGGATGAACGCCCCGGGAAAAAGCCTTCGCGTAAGAAGAAGGTAAAAAGTAGTAAAGCGGGGGGCGGCAAAAAGGCGAAAGGCCGCAGCAAAGCGGCTAAAAAAACGACAGGAAGCAGTGCTCCTAAAGCGGTTAAAAAGCCAGCAGCTAAAAAAGGGGGCGGTAAAGCACCGTCCCGAACACCGAGAAAACGCCCTGTCACACGATGACGGTTGGTTGAAGTTGTAATGCAGCCCGGTGGTTTTGATAACCGGGCGGAGAGAGTCAATGAGTAGTAGCGAAGGTTATTTTGGTGTTCATGCCGTCCAGGCGTTGCTGGACACACGTCCGGATCAGATTCTTGAAATCTGGTTCCAGCGGGGCAAACGGGGTGGACGAATTGATCGTCTCATTCAGCAAGCGGAAGAAACCGGTATTCCTGTACGTTTCGTGGACCGTGAGCGGTTGGAACGTAAGGCAGACGGTAATCACCAGGGCGTGGTTGCCATTGTGCGCGAAGCTAGGGTGTATCGGGAAAATGAACTCTATGAATTGCTGGATAATCTCAGTGAAACACCGTTTCTGCTGATTCTGGACAGTATTACTGATCCCCATAACCTGGGTGCCTGCCTGCGCTCGGCTGATGCGGCCGGTGTACACGCCGTGGTTGTGCCCAAAGATAATTCTGCACCACTCAATGGTACTGCCCGGAAGATTGCCTGTGGTGCTGCCGATACCGTGCCATTGGTGACAGTCACTAATCTGGCCCGGACCATGCGCGAGTTGAAAGAGCGCGGGATCTGGATGATTGGTACAGCCGGTGAAGCCAGTAGCAATATTTATACGACAGATCTTGTTGGGTCACTGGCACTGGTTATGGGGGCAGAGGACAAAGGCATGCGACGGTTGACTCGTGAGCACTGTGATGCACTGGTACACCTGCCCATGAGTGGTACCGTTAGTAGCCTGAATGTATCGGTTGCCACGGGTGTCTGCCTGTTTGAAGCGGTGCGTCAACGGATCAAGGCCTGAGTGGATACGTAAATAACAAAAGCGCAGTTGTGGGTGTTTGGGGGAAGTATGAAAGGGGTGATCCTGGATTGGGCAACACTGGGCCCTGACGTTGATATCAGTCCATTGACTGATATTGACCTTGAGTGGTCGGTATACGATATGACGGCTTCGGAAGAGGTTACAGAGCGTATCCAGGATGCCGCTGTCGTGTTATCCAATAAAGTGGTCATCACCCGTGAGCATATGGCAACGTTTCCGGCCTTGCGCTACATCGGGGTCATGGCGACAGGGATGAACAATGTTGATCTTGAAGCTGCCAGTCAACGGGTTATCACGGTAACCAATGTGACCGGTTACGGGACAGCCAGCGTTGCTCAGCACGCATTTGCTCTGATTTTATCCCTTGCCACCTCACAGCCACGTTATGCACGGGCAAGTCGGGACGGCACTTGGTGTAGTAGTTCAAACCTGATCTGACAGTTACCGATTTTCCAGAGGGTGTCTGTCAGGTCAAATTCAGGCTATGAATTTTTCCTTCCAGATCTGTTTTCCATCGAGCAACGTTTCCATGGGA
>MUIA01000098.1 GCA_002084115.1 Oceanospirillales bacterium LUC14_002_19_P2
ACCGGTTGCGGTTGTTTTGCCAAAAGAGGACAGAAGGTAGTCAGAGTACAGCTCAATCAGATCGTGTTTCATACCGGCAATAATGCCGTATTTTCAGTCTTGTGCGTAACTTGAGTAAATAACGCCACATGGCTGTGTGAAGTCCCAGGTCATCCATGGCCTTTGGCTTTCCCTTATAGGATGTTGGCACGTCGGGGATATGCCCTAACCAGTCACTGCACCATTGCAGCAGCTCGGTGAAATCCCGTGGCAGGGTGAAATGGTGGCGGGCGGCAACCAGGTCGAAAATATCGCCATGGTCGTCGGTGGCGAAATCATTCCAGCAACCAGCCCGTTCACCTTCCAGGGTGATCTTGAGGCTTTGTCCCCGTTCCCCATCAAGGCTGCCAACCTGAAAGTGACGGCCCTGATGCCGTCCTTCCGGATAAAGGTTCGACACGAGGCAGGGCAGCCGCAGCAGGAGTTGTTTGCGTATCTCATCACGATCCGGTTTGTCCTGATCATCGTCATTGATGACCAGGATTTCGGCGTCATTAAAATCGAGCCACGGGTGGGTACTGGCAACGTTGTCCTCTTCCTTCATAAGGTAGGCTCGTAGTGTTCAGCCAGGTACAGCAGGTAGTCGACGGATACAAACGGTTGCAGGCAAACAGCTTTCCAGCCTGTTGCCGGTTGAAAAAAACCGCCTTTATGTCCCTGTCTGTGATCCCACCGTTTGTCCAGAACCGGCAGCTCATGCCAGCGAATGGGCTCGCCATCATCGGTATTACGGGGTGTTGTGAACCAGGTCAGGAAATTGTTTCTTGAGAACAGTGCGCCCTGGAAAGGCAGGGATTCAAACAGACAGGGATTGTCTTTGCTTTGTACGTACCAGCAGATGGGCACCATTTTATCTCTGTAGCGATCGGCAACGGCGCGGGACCATATCTGCAGCATGTCATAGGCTGGGGTTTCACCGGGGTCGTAATCATCGGACATCGCTGAAAGATCAACTTCCCAGTTGGCTGACAGTTCGGCGGTGACAATGTCGCCGTATTGGCGGTTACGGTAGGTGTATTGCTGGTGTGTTGCCATCATGGTTCTCCCTGTTGTTGTCTGACGTCCTGAGACTGGTTGTAGTGCAGTATCTCACGGACTGTTACCCGTCCCGCGGTGACTGTTTCGACGGCCATAATCTGGTCTGCCGGAATGCGCCTTCGGCGTTTCCAGTTATTCAGTGTCTGTGGAGAAACCCGTAGCGCCCTGGCCAGACGGGCTGGGCCGCCGAGCAGGTGGCAAGCCTGTTCGAGTACGTCCATATAAACAAATCCTTGATAGTTAACCAGTGATTGATTGTTTTTAGTAAACCTAAGGTTTATCGTTATGGCAATAGTTTGAAAAAATCAGGATAAGCCAGTTATGCAGCCGATCAGTGTACGGATTACTGAGGCCATCAAGGGATCCGGTAAAAGTCAGAAGCAGATAGCCCTTGAAGTCGGGGTTACGCCCCAGGCTGTCAACCGGTGGACCCGCTCAGGGATTATCAGCAAGGAAAACCTTTACCAGCTGGCACTGAAAACCGGTACATCCATGGAGTGGTTACTGGGAATTGATAAAGAGCCAAAGTATGGCAATCCCTTTGATGATGTCACTGTAGATGGTGATTGCAGGGTGCAGATTCTGTCCACAATTGTACCGGATCATGTGGCTGCCTATGCCGAGATGGATTATGACGCCAGCTATCTTTGCGAAGGATCCGTCCATTATGCTACCAAGCTTGTAGGGCCAAGGACTTTTGCCACTGAAGTCTGCGGTGATGCCATGGTTAACAACGAGCGCGGCGGGATGACGTTCCTGCCCGGATGGCGTTTGATTGTTGATCCCGATGCTGCAGCCCGGCCGGGCAGTTATGTATTGGCAGGACGCAAGGAAAAGCGGGAGGCGGTGTTTCGCCAGTTGGTCAAGGAGGGTGGCTTGTTTTACCTGAAACCCCTGAACACCCAGTATCCCCTGCAGGTTTTGGAGCCTGACATGTTCATCTGCGGCACGGTGGTTGACGTGCAGGTCACCGGATTGTTCTGAGTCCTCTCCCTCCTGATTTTTTCTGAACATTCATTCTATGTCTGGCGCATCAGTTCACTGATGCGTTTTTTTGTGGTCATGAAAATAAACAAAAGATTGACTTTGGCAAAGGATTGAATTTTTATAAATAAACGAAAGGTTTATTTTGTGCAGGGAGCGGAACCTAATACCAATCGTCTTTTCTAACTACTGTATAACAGCCCACTGGCGAGAGCATAAGCTGAACAACCGTCCAGCCTCTCCACACAATTTATTCCAAGCATCACAGCAACAGTCTACGATATGCT
>MUIA01000196.1 GCA_002084115.1 Oceanospirillales bacterium LUC14_002_19_P2
AAACCGGTTGCGGTTGTTTTGCCAAAAGAGGACAGAAGGTAGTCAGAGTACAGCTCAATCAGATCGTGTTTCATACCGGCAATAATGCCGTATTTTCAGTCTTGTGCGTAACTTGAGTTACTCTTACCACGCTCTGGTGTTCCGTGGTGCTATCCTCCTCACTGCCAGCGCCAAAACTCAATAATAATCCACAGTTGGATATGGTGCTCACCAATCCCCGGCCGGTACTGACGTTCTCCCTGGCCGGCGCCGATTCCTCCTGGATCTACGAACTGCAAATTGCCAAAGATGCCAAATTCCGGCAGACCGTGGCCACCTATAGCGAGATCAAACCGTTTAACCAGTACTACGCCCAGATGCGTGTTCCAGCGCGAGATGCCCTGCCGGATGGGCGCTATTACTGGCGTGTGCGCACTCTCTCGCCCAAGGGGCTAAGCAGCAACTGGTCCGTTAGCCGGTTCACGCTGGATGTCGCCGGCTCCCGCACATTCAGCGGTTATCGTCGGGCACCGGTCAAACAGGTGCTGGCTTCTTCCGGCGAAAACCCACACAACATCATCGACTGGGATGACCAGGGGCAACTGACCTACTGGAACAGCGCACCACTGGGTGTGGGAGACAAAGACAACTGGATTATTCTGGACATGGGTGAACGCACCACCGTCAGCCGTTTCTGGATGCTGTCTACCCGCAGTATTACACCGGCTCCAGGTTGGCTGGACGACTTTTACTGGCAAAGCAGCGACGACCTGAATCACTGGAAAACCATTGAAGAGACCCGCATCACGGGTAACGATACCTACCGCAATATTATTGATTTCAAACCGGTCTCGGCACGCTTCTTCCGTCTGATAATCAACAAGCAAAATGCACTGCAGGCCCAGATCAACGCCATTATTCCCTATACCCGTGGACAACCTGCGATTCCTGATGTACCGGATGGCCGTTACGTCCTGCTGGTGGGCAACCAGATGGATGGTTACACCTATACTCACCTCAAACGTTTTGTGGAAAGCAAAGGCTACAAGACGGTACTAATCCCCCACTATGATTTCTCACTGGATGTCCTTCGTCGCCTGAAACACCGCCCCATGGCGATTATGTTCAGTGGCAATAACACCGACTGGCAATACCTGCCCATGTTCGAGTATTACGGCGAATATGAGGTCATGCGCGATGTGGATAATATCCCCATGATGGGCATGTGCGCGGGCAACGAATTCTTTGCCATGGCCCATGGCATCAGCTTTGCCCACTGGATGGAATGGTTTGATGACTCCATTTTCAGGCAGTATATGGGCATGCCGGTCGACAAGGTCGAGATCCTGCCCCAGTTTTCCAGTGATCCACTCTTTGACAAGGTACCCAACCCCTTCCTGGCGGTTGAAATTCACAGCTGGGCCATCAGCCAGGAGTTCATCAAGGAGCACCAGGATTTTGCGGTCATGGCCCGGTCATCCTATATCCAGGTCATGCGCAACATGAACCGTCCTGTCTATTCCACCCAGTTTCATCCCGCCGCCGTAGTGCCTTACAACCAGTCTGGGCCGATCATGGCCAATTTCCTTGAACTGTCATCACGCTGGCACTGACTCGCCCAGCAACAGCGTGCTCAATCCACACCTTACAGGAATCAATTTCATACTTTCCAGGTCAATGCTATGCAGGAAAATGGAACTCAGGAACACAGACAGCGCAACTGGCTGATTGCCTTGCTGATCGTTGTACTAATGATTGCTGCGGGGTATTTTTACCTGCAACACCAGAAAAAATACCCCGATACTGATGATGCCTACATTCATGCCAGCATCATTTATATTGCTTCTCAGGTTGCGGGTAAGGTAAACCGTGTCAATGTCGTGGATTATGAGGCCGTCGACAAAGGCGACCTGCTGGTTCAGATTGACCCGGCACCTTATGAAGCGGCACTGGACAAAGCGCGGGCCGTCTATGAAAATGCTACCCAGCAGAATCGTGCTGCTGGGGAAGCGATCCTCGCCGCCAGTGCCGATGTTCGCAGCAGTAATGCCAAACTGACCGACGTACAAACCCATTACTCCCGCACCATGGCACTGGTGGCAGAAGGTGTATTACCCAAACAATCTGCTGATGACGCCAGGGCCGACCTCTCTAGCGCACAAAACACTCTGGATGCGGCCCCCGGGCCACCCTCTCTCAACTGGTGGCTGAGCAAGGCGCGGATGGCAGCAAAGCACCTGTGGCGAAGGAAGCGGCCGCAGCACTGACCCAGGCCAGCCTCAATCTGTCGTATACCAATATTACGGCGCCAACCTCCGGCCTGCTGGGAAAAGTCAGCATCCATCCCGGAAGTATCGTTGCTATAGGTCAAGCTATGACGCCTCTGGTTGTGGATGGCAGCTTCTGGATGCAGGCCAATTTCAAAGAAGACGACCTTGGTCGTATTCGTCCCGGCATGCCGGTGGATATTGATCTGGACATGTACCCAGACACCACCTTCTCCGGCCGGGTAGAAGCCATTTCACCCACCAGCGGCTCCGCCTTTTCCCTGCTTCCCCAGGAAAATGCAACGGGCAACTGGGTTAAAATCCCTCAGCGTTTTCCGGTCAAAATCAGTATTGTGCAACAGGCCGGACAACCGCCCCTGCGGGTCGGCGCCAGTGGCACGGTGACGGTGGATACTGTCGCCCAAAACGACACTACTGACGGCAGCTCATAACGTGAACCGGACGACGGTCACCCTGGCAATCATGCTCTCCGCCATCATGGTGCTGCTGGACATGACCATCGCCAATGTCTCCCTGCCCCATATGATGGGTTCATTGGGCGTCACCTCCGAGCAAATCACCTGGGTGTTGACCGCCTATACCATGGCGGAAGCGATCTTTATTCCGCTGGCCAGTTACCTGACGCTGCGCTTCGGCGAGCGCAACCTGCTACTGATTTCCATTGCCGGTTTTGTCACTACCTCCGCACTCTGCGGCCAGGCCGACTCACTCGCCGAAATGATTACATTTAGAATCCTTCAGGGCGCTTTTGGCGCCTCAGTCATCCCTCTGGCGCAATCCATCCTTGTGCAGATTTACCCGAAAGAGGAAAGAGGCAAGGCGATGGCTCTGTTCAGTGTGGGTATTCTTCTGGGGCCTATCCTTGGCCCGACGGTTGGCGGCATCATCACGGAACATCTGGACTGGCGCTGGATTTTCTATGTCAACCTGCCGGTAGGCATCCTTTGTCTTGGCCTGCTGTGGCGGTATGTGCATATCAGCAACCGGGGAAGCACCAGTGTCGACTGGCTGTTGGTTATCAATATGGCCATCGGCATCGGGTTGCTACAGATGGTGTTGTCGCGGGGCAACGAGGAAAACTGGTTCAGCTCCAACCTGATTTTGTTTGCCAGCGTCATCAGTGCTATCACCCTGCTTCTGTTTATCATCCGTTCCTTTGTGACCCGCGGGGATATTGCCCCCATATGGCTGCTGAAAGACCGCAATCTGGCTGCGTCATGCCTGATCATGAGCTGTTTCGCCCTGGGCATGTTTGGCATCACCCAACTGCAGCCCATGATGCTGGAACAGTTGCTGAACTACCCGGTTGAAACCACCGGCTTTGTCATGGCACCCTGCGGACTGGCATCTGCCGCCGTATTGCTCTCCATTGCCCGGATCATGGATCGGCTGGATGGCCGCATGCTGGTCGTCATCGGCCTGCTGCTCAATGCCCTGGGCACCTGGCTGATGACCCATTACTCCCTGAATATTGACCTGTTCTGGATTATTTTCCCCAGCCTGATACAGGGCGCCGGCATGGGGTTGGTCTTTGCCCCCTTATCACAAATGGCCTTCATGACACTCAGTCCACAACAGGCGACCGGCGGCGTTGTCGTCTATAACCTCTGCCGTAACATCTTCAGCTCATTCGGCATTGCCATTGTGAATACCTATTATTCCAGAGTGCAGCAGACTGAGTGGCACAGCCTGGGAGGCGCTCTGTCACCGGATAACATCACCCTGCAACAGTATGCAGCCGAGCAAAATACCTCCCTGGTGAATCCGGACTTCATGGTGAGCATCGCCCAGATGCTTCAGCAACAGTCATCACTACTGGCCTTTGTCTACACCTTTGTCTTCATCATGGCGACCTACCTGGTCCTGATTCCGCTGGTGCTGATGTTCAGGAAAACACCGGTATCGCCTGTTCCCCAAAACACCTGATCCTGTAGAGGCCGTTCATCAACATGGACAGAATGGCTATTCGCTCAACCATTCGATTCACCTGTATTGCGTTTATCGCCTACATTGCCGGCTACAGTTTCACCTGGCTCTGGCATGAACCCACGGCCATGATAGGTGGGATCTGGGCCGTTATCTCCGGGCTGATTGTGTCGGAACCCGCCACCGTCAAGGAGAGCATTGCCACCGCCAGAACACGGGTTACCGGCTCAGCTATCGGCTGTTTTTTCGGCGCTATTTATCTGCTGCTCATCGTTTTTGACCCTTTCACCTATGCGTTGTTTATTGGCATCGCCTCACTACTCTGCTATCTGCTGAACTACGGCCAGCATGTGAAACTGGCCGCGATCACCATGTCCGTGGTCATAGTGGTTTCATCCGTTTCCGATATTAATCCGGTCAAGAATGCGATACTTCGACTGATGGAATCCTGTATAGGCGTCGGTGTTGGCGTACTGGTCTCCTGGCTGCTGGATAAAGTGAACCACCACTTTGAACAATAAATAACTCAAGTTACGCACAAGACTGAAAATACGGCATTATTGCCGGTATGAAACACCATCTGATTGAGCTGTACTCTGACTACCTTCTGTCCTCTTTTGGCAAAACAACCGCAACCGGTTTGTCTAACCTGTCGGACGATGCCTATAGCCATGATCAGGTCACCAGACTGCTCTCAACGA
>MUIA01000447.1 GCA_002084115.1 Oceanospirillales bacterium LUC14_002_19_P2
TACGAGGTGATCTGCATTGCCATGAAAAAGAGGTAGAGAATATATTGAGAGCAGCATAAGGTGCTATTGCAGAATAAGGTCATCGCCTATGCCACTGAATTGGGCTTTTGCAACAGCCTCTCTTGCGATCTGGCGATTCTATCATTCTGGTCTTCAAAAGAACTCAAAATGCCGGCTTGGGTGAAAGCCGACACCTTTCATTAGAGATCTTCAGGGCTGAATGCTGCGGGCTTTCAGCAGTGCACTCTTGAAGTCATCCTCACAGTCTTTCTGGATGCCAGGAATCATGGCGTCCTTAGCAGTCCCGCGCATTTTCAGGTGGTAAATCAACACATCATCCGTCAGGTCTGACAGCTGGCCATCAAAACCCGCTTCATCAGCCAGCTGGGTCAGCATTTGTGTCAAGTTCAGGTTGTTGTGTGCCAGTCAGACAGGCTTAAGCAGTTCAATCAGTGCTTCTATGCGGTGACATTGCATGGGAGGATTCCATCATACGACAACAGCGATGGGGAGTGGTGAAGCGGTCGAGAGAAAGATTCACCACCATGAAAACAGCGGATAGTTAAACGCGTAAGAATATCCGTGCAAAACCGTAAATTAAAGGCTTACCTTTTTCAACTTTTGTTGGTAGCATTCAAACCAAGTTGAACCGTAAGCAGTAAAAAGGGGATTTACCATGGCTGTTAAAGGTATCCAGATCACTCAGTCCGCCAACGCTGATCTGCTGAATTCCATCTGGCTTCTGGACGAAGAAGCTGCCACTGCACGCTGCCTGTGCGCCAAAGGCGATGCCTTTGCCCAGGATCAGGAAGTTGCTGTCGCCGAGCTGGGTGAGATCGCTTTCCGCGAACTGCCGGTTGAAGGCTAGGCGGTACGTGAAGGTGGTCAGCACCTGAACGTGAACGTTCTGTCCCGTGAAATGCTGGAAGATGCGTCCGCTAATCCGGAGAACTATCCTTCTCTGACCATCCGCGTTTCCGGTTACGCTGTGCGCTTCAATTCCCTGACGCCTGAACAGCAGCGCGACGTTATTACCCGTACTTTCACCAGCTCCATGTAATCTGGTGATGCATGCCGTCTCAAACGAGGCGGCATGATATGATTCTTCCTGCTTTACTCCTTCCTTTTTCGCTTTCACTCACATGGATAATGCCTGTCTGCATGTATTCATGGCTTTGATTTAAATGTCAGTATTGCGCTGACAATTGCCGTATTCGTATACCTTCTCGACAGAGTGTTGATCTAAAGGTGCCGGTGCTTGCAAAAAATCGGTTACCCTATACTCTTCGCAGATTTTGCACCCGATACTCAGACGGCGGTTTCTGTGGTAGTGCGGTGTGCTTGGGAAATTCGTTGTTCGGGGACAGGAAATGACTAGACTTTCATGGGGTCTCGGTGTGAGATTGTGGATGACAGCACTCTTGTGCGTCATTGCCGCGCCTACCCTGCAGGCCGCAGAAATCAAAAATCTCTACCAGGCTCAGGTCATGGTGCCTGACCAGGGGCGTGAAAGTCGTGCGCAGGCATTTTCACAGGCACTGGCTCAGGTGGTGATCAAGGTGACAGGGCAGATTGATGCGCCGACGCGGGAAGGGGTGCGGATCGCCATGCAGAACCCCGATGTGCTGGTGAGTCGGTATGACTATCGCAAGATCAATGCTGGCGATGGTGATCAGGCGAATCGTCAGTCAGGTTTTATGTTGGATGTCAGTTTTAACCGGGCCGCAGTCAATAAATTGTTACATGATAACCGGCTACCATTATGGGGCGATAACCGACCTGAAACGTTGATCTGGGTTGCCTCTGAAGAGCGTGGTGGCCGACAAATGCTGGGTGCAGAAAGTCCCTCCACTGTTGTTACCGCTTTGCAGAAAGCATCCGATCAGTGGGGCGTACCATTGCTTTATCCGTTGCTGGATGTGGAGGATAGCCTGTCATTGTCCATGGCGGAACTCTGGGGGTTGTTTCCGGCACCCGTGGTGCAGGCCTCTGGACGCTATGGAGTGGATCCGGTTTTAGCCATGCGGGTTTATTCTTCGGGTTCGGGCAAGGTCAGCGGTCGGGTCATGTTTACATTCCGGGGTCAGGTATTTAATGAAGACATCAATGATGTGACCATGGATGTATTTGCCAGCCGGGCCTTGTCGTTGGTGGCCAGTCGCCTTGCTGCCTTTTATGCCATCCTGTCTGATGGTTCGTCCGAATATCCGCTGCGACTGCAGGTGAATGCTATCAATGATGTACATGATTATGCTGGCCTGTTGCGATATCTTGAAAACCTGACAGCGGTGCGAACGGCCATGCCGGTGCGTGTCAAGGGCGATACCCTGACACTGGACCTGGTGATTGATGGCAGCCCGGAGCAGGTGGATGCGGAGATCAGCCTCGACCGGAACCTGGCAAGAGCTTATCCGGCTTTACCGGCAACACCGCAAGAGCCATTGATGGTTGAACCGATTCGTCGTCCTGACCTCTATTATGTGTGGCAAAAATAATGTGTTGCCCAGTGATCAATAGCAGTCCAGCCCGGAATGCTGGGCGATTAATCCGCCATTAAAGGGATTCTCGGTATGAATGCAGACAGGGATTATACGCAGCGCTGGTTTATTCTTGGCTTCGTGCTGATAGCCGGTTTCTTTATTTACCTGTTGCAGCCTATCCTGACGCCTTTCCTGGTCAGTATGGTGCTGGCGTATCTTGGGGATCCTGTGGCGGATCGGCTGGAGCGTCTGGGGTTATCGCGAACGTTAGCGGTGACAACCGTCTTTGTTGTTGTCAGCTTACTGCTTGTGGTGACCCTGCTGGTTTTAATCCCTTTGATCACCAATCAGATCAAGGTGGTGATCTCATTGTTGCCCCACTGGGGGGACTGGCTGCAGAACAACCTGGTGCCACGCTTATCGAATTATGTGAATCTGGATCCTGAGCTGTTTAACCTCCGGGAACTCAGTGCCCGGCTGGGGCATGAGTGGCAGCAGGCAGGGGGTATACTGGCCAGGATAGGAAGTTCGTTTTCCGCTTCGAGCATGGCGCTGGCCGGTTTTCTTGCCAACCTGTTTTTGATTCCGGTGGTCAGTTTTTATCTGCTTAGAGACTGGGATCGGATGATTGAAAATATTCGTGCGCTACTGCCGAGGAATATTGAACCAACAGCGGTGACTCTGGCCCGTGAATGTGATGATGTGCTGGGTGCTTTCCTCAAGGGGCAGCTGATGGTCATGTTTATGCTGGGGATTATCTATGGCACGGGGCTGTGGTTGATTGGGTTGCAGTTTGCCATCCTGATTGGGTTGATTGCCGGTCTTGCCAGTATTGTGCCTTATATGGGCTTTATTGTTGGCATTGGTGTGGCGCTGGTGACGGCCTTTTTCCAGTTTGATAGCTGGTGGCCCATTCTTGGTGTGGTTGTGGTTTTTGGTATTGGACAGATGATGGAAGGCATGGTGTTGACGCCGCTCTTGGTCGGCGATCGTATCGGTCTGCATCCTGTGGCGGTTATCTTTGCCATCATGGCAGGTGGCCAGTTGTTCGGTTTTGTCGGTATTCTGCTGGCGCTTCCTGTGGCGGCTGTGATTATGGTGTTGCTGGTTCATTTACACCGCAACTATAAGGAGAGTCACCTGTATCATGCCAGCCGCAAGTCGTGATATGGTATGAGCTGCAAAGATGCTGTCATCACAGTCGTTGATATATGAGTCTGCCGTTGCAACTACCACTTGGTGTCCAGTTACGAGATGATGCGACATTCGCCAATTATTACGCTGGGCGTAATGAGACGTTGGTCAATATGCTGGACGTTGAGCGCTATCCGGCAGGTGTGACGCCTGAGCAGTTTATCTATCTCTACGGTTCCCCTGGCGTTGGCTGCAGTCACCTGTTACAGGCCGCCTGCCATCAGGCTGACGCCATGGGCCAGCGCAGTATTTACCTCCCCATGAAAGAGCTGGCGGACTACCCGCCGAGACTGCTTGAAGGCATTGAAAGCCTCAGGCTGGTCTGTATTGATGATATCAGCGCTATTGCCGGGGATCGGGCTTGGGAAGAAGCCTTCTTTCATCTCTTCAACAAGTTGCGTGAAAAAGGGCATCGGCTGCTGGTAGCTGCAGAAGTAGCACCCCGTCAGTTGAATATCTGCCTGCCTGACCTGGTGTCGCGTATGAGTTGGGGCATGGTATTCCATGTTGAGCCGCTCACTGATCAGGAAAAGATCATGGCGTTGCGGTTGCGGGCACACCTCCGTGGTATGGATATGTCTGATGAAGTGGCCCGGTATATCCTGCACCGGGGCTCGCGGGACATGCAATATCTCTTTGACATATTGGGGCGACTTGATGGCGCCACCTTAAGGGCAAAACGGAAGTTGAGTGTGCCATTCGTCAAGCAGGTCATGGGCTGGTAAAACCGTACTGGCCTGATCAATCCGTCTTTACCGTATGTGACCACATGCTTTTTCTGTGACATGCTCCCAAGCGCGTAATGAACACCTCGTTTTTCCGGGTCGTCGGCAGTTTTGCTTTACCCGTTTTGCGGGTACCATCACGTCACTGATTTCTACCACCCAGAATTAACTTAAACATACCATGCGCCGAATAGTTCGTTTTCTTTTAGGGGGATTCGTTGCCTATCTCCTGTTGGGATTTGTCATTTTGCCGCCTGCCATTCATGGCGTGGCTGCCTGGTTGGCTCCCCGTTTCCTGTCGGCGCCTCTGGAGATTGCTGCGGTATATCTTAACCCTTTGACCCTTAAAGCGAGCATCAGAGGCTGTTGCAAAAGCCCAATTCAGTGGCATAGGCGATGACCTTATTCTGCAATAGCACCTTATGCTGCTCTCAATATATTCTCTACCTCTTTTTCATGGCAATGCAGATCACCT
>MUIA01000346.1 GCA_002084115.1 Oceanospirillales bacterium LUC14_002_19_P2
AGCTATCCAATAAAGCGTTTGAGGGTTACGAGGATATTGTGGATTGTTGCTGCAATGCCTGGAATAAACTGTGTAGCGAGGCTGGACGGTTGTTCAGTTTATGCTCTCGCCAGTGGGCACTTAAGCAGTAGTTAGAAAAGGCGATTGGTATAAAATAAAAAACCCGGCATGTGGCCGGGTTTTTATGATGTCAGGCCACCGCTTTGGCCTTCTTAATAATGGGCTTAAGAAAATGACCGGTATGTGATTCCGAGATCGCTGCAACGTCCTCTGGGGTGCCCGTTGAAATAATTTCACCACCGCCATCACCACCTTCAGGGCCAAGGTCAACCAACCAGTCAGCGGTTTTGATTACATTCAGGTTATGCTCAATAACAACGACCGTGTTACCGTGGTCGCGTAACCGGTGAAGTACCTGCAGTAGTTGCTGGATATCATGAAAATGAAGTCCAGTGGTTGGCTCGTCGAGAATATAAAGCGTCTTGCCGGTGTCCCGTTTGGACAGTTCTTTGGCAAGTTTAACCCGTTGTGCTTCACCGCCAGAGAGTGTTGTCGCATTCTGCCCCAATCGAATATACGACAATCCGACATCCATGAGTGTTTGCAGTTTACGCTGGAGTGCAGGAATGGCGTCAAAGAACACCAGAGCATCCTCGACGGTCATATCCAGCACTTCATCAATGCTCTTAGCTTTGTATTGGATATCCAGGGTTTCACGGTTATAACGCTTGCCTTTACAGACGTCGCAGGGAACGTAAATATCCGGCAGGAAGTGCATTTCAACCTTGATGACACCATCACCCTGACAGGCTTCGCAGCGCCCGCCTTTAACATTAAAGCTGAATCGACCAGGCTTGTAGCCCCGGGAGCGCGCTTCCTGGGTGCCGGCAAAAAGCTCCCGGATAGGCGTGAATATGCCTGTGTAGGTGGCCGGGTTAGAGCGAGGTGTTCGCCCAATGGGACTCTGGTCAATATCAATGCACTTATCGAAGTGATCTAAGCCCGTGATTTTTCGATAAGGTGACGGAGAGAGCGTGGTTGCCCCATTAAGTTGATGGGCGCAAATGGGATACAGCGTGCTGTTGATTAATGTCGATTTACCCGAACCGGATACACCGGTAATACACGTCATCAGGCCAACAGGTATCTCCAGATTGACATTTTTCAGGTTGTTGCCCGTACAGCCTGACAGGCTTAACAGTTTCTTTTTATCCACAGGCTGTCGTTTGGCTGGAATGGCAATTTCCAGTACGCCTGAAAGATACTGGCCAGTCAGAGACTGAGGGGATGCAATGACCTCGTCTGGTGTCCCCTGTGCAACAACGCCACCGCCATGAACACCTGCACCGGGACCAATATCGATGACATGATCGGCTGAGCGAATTGCATCCTCATCGTGCTCCACAACAATAACGGTATTGCCCAGATCACGCAGACGAGTCAGGGTTTTCAACAGTCTGTCGTTGTCACGTTGGTGAAGACCAATAGAGGGTTCATCCAGGATATACATGACGCCTACCAGACCCGCACCAATCTGGCTGGCCAGTCGGATACGCTGGGCTTCACCACCGGACAGGGTTTCTGCACTGCGATCGAGGGTCAGGTAGTTGAGGCCAACATTCACCAGAAAGCTCAGGCGATCCGAAATCTCCTTGAGTATTTTGGCCGCAATTTCACCACGACGCCCCGGTAAGCTCAGGTTCTGGAAGTAGGCCAGGGACTTTTCAACAGGCAGCCGTGTAATGTCGGGCAGTGTGTTATCTTCGATAAACACATTCCGCGCCTCTTCCCTGAGACGGGTGCCTTTACACTTAGGGCAAGCCTGGGTAGCCAAGAATTTGGATAGCTCATCGCGAACAGATTGCGAATCCGTATCCCGGTAACGTCGTTCAAAATTAGGGATGATACCCTCGAACCGATGTCGTTTACGGTATATGTCGCCCCGATCATTGATGTAGCTGAAATCGATCTCTTCATGCCCTGATCCGTGCAGAATGATGTCTTGATGTGCCGCAGAAAGCTCATCGAACGGCGTATCAATATCGAAACCACAATGGGTGGCCAGTGATTTCAGCATGTGGAAATAGTAGACGCTGCGTCGGTCCCACCCGCGGATGGCACCTTCCGCCAGGGTCAGTTCCGGATGCTGGATGATTCTGTCCGGATCAAAAAACTGCCGAACCCCCAGACCGTCACAACTTGGGCAGGCTCCGGCTGGGTTGTTGAAGGAAAACAATCGAGGCTCAAGTTCATTGAGACTATAACCGCACTCGGGGCAGGCATATTTGGCAGAGAAAACAATGTCGTCCTGGTCGCTATCCATAAAGCTGACGGCAACCAGCCCATCAGTCAGACCCAGCGCGGTTTCAAAGGACTCTGCAATACGCAGCTGCAGGTCTGCACGAACCTTGAAACGGTCCACGACAACTTCAATCGTGTGCTTGCGCTTTTTGTCCAGGGCCGGTGGCGTATCCAGGTCGGTCACAATGCCATCTATACGGCCGCGAATAAAACCCTGACTTTTCAGTTCACTGAAAATGTGCAGGTGTTCGCCTTTCCGGTCCCGCACAACCGGCGCAAGGATCATGAGTTTCTCACCCTCTGGTAAGGCCAGTACCTGATCAACCATCTGGCTGACGGTTTGTGCTTCCAGTGGGTGATGGTGTCTGGGACAACGGGGAATACCTGTGCGGGCAAACAGAAGGCGAAGATAGTCGTAAACTTCCGTAATCGTACCAACCGTTGAACGAGGGTTATGGCTGGTTGATCTCTGTTCAATGGAGATTGCGGGTGACAAGCCTTCAATGTGATCCACATCCGGCTTTTCCATCATAGAAAGAAACTGTCGTGCATAGGTCGACAGGGACTCCACATAGCGTCGCTGACCTTCCGCATAAAGGGTGTCAAACGCCAGAGAGGATTTCCCGGAACCGGACAGTCCAGTGATAACAATCAATTTATCGCGGGGAATATCCAGATCGATATTCTTGAGGTTGTGGGTTCTTGCACCACTGACAGTTATCTGGTCCACAAGCCAACTCCTTACAGAGAACCCGCTATTATAAAGAAGCGCTACAGTCTGGTCATGCAGGTTTTAATGTGGATTGCTAACACCTATAGTGTTGGTAATGGCGAATAAACACGGACGACAACATGCGGCCAGGAGGCGTTGATCCTTCCAATCGGCGAATTAATAGCTCTCATCTGCCGCAATCTACGGTTTCACGGTGGACGCGCTGGCGTCAGGGGCTAGGTCGTTTAATTCGCATTCGTAACCTGGTTACGTATCTAAGGGACAGGTTGAATGTTGGCAACGCACAACGAAGATTGTCTGAGCGCACTATTCGTTCAGCACCTCTTGAGCACTTTTTGGCAGCACGGCGAGTCAGCCCTGGCAAGTGGCAGAGTTCTGTCAGTATGGGAGCATTAAATGAAACAAAAGTTCGAAACCTGTTAATAGCGATAGAGCTGATCAATGAAAACCAGTTTATGTCGAGTCCTCTGTTAAGGCTGCGTGAGGCACTGGATGTTGAAGTTCAAAGCTTGTTATCACTCAATGAAAATGAACAGGCACATGAACCTGTAAGCGACAAGAACCTTATACAGGCTGTTAAGGAGCATCCTAAGCAATTGAGACAGCGCCTTGTTAAAGCGGGCTATCCCCCTCAAGAATTAAAAGCGTTAATGAAAACCAAAATTATTCGAGGCTTAAACAAGAAAAGGTGGCAGGAAGTAAAAGGGACGATTGAGAGTCGAACGCTTGGTACGTTAGATAGTCTGCAGATTCCTGCTGCTGAAATGCGCGCTTCAAAGTCCAGTGATAGAGATTTTTTTCCGGTAAGTTACCAGAGAGGTGGGGTTTCCTCATTAACCATCGCCTCTGCTGATCATGCAGTGAACCTCTGGACATCCAGTTTGCGAAGTCGAAATACCGGACATGTGCTCTACCAGGGGGTTAGACACGGTATTCATTCCGCTTACGATATGGAGGGCGATGAACGAAAGGTTGCGAATATACAGCGTGCGAAGGAATCATTGCTTGCAGCTCTGAGTCTCCGACCGGATTTGTTACGGCAGGCTTTTGCTGATCCGGAAAAACCGATACATCTTGATTTGGTTTCTACTTCATTGGTGACGCCTGACCAGGTTCGTTCAGGTTTAGATAATGAGAAGATCATGTTGGCTGATCAAGTTGAGGCTTTCAGCCAGTTGACTGAAGTACAGCCGATCGCGCTGGAAATCATTGATCCAAACGGAGAGCCGCAAGTGATCAAGCTGACGACCAGAATGTTACGCTTCAATTTTGGTGTCAATTATTTCGCGGTTGATCCCTCTATTCCCGATGTTTTGGGGGGATGGGGAATGTCTGATGCCTTGAACAGAAAAGGTTTGGAAGCCCTGATTGGTGATCCTGATGAGAAAACCGATTTCCCCGGTGGCTGGGTCATGGAGTATATCGATAGAAGTGCAGCCACACTTCAAACGCTGGAAACCAGGCTGGCGACTGCGCCCTCCCAGGAAGCTATGGAAATTTCTGAACGGATAGTGGCCCTGCGTAAAGAATTTAAGACTATCAGGCAGCTTGAGCGACAGATCAAAACGATTTTTCAGCAGAAGCTTCATCATAAGGATAAAGAAGAAGCCTACAAAATGCCTTCTCGAATTCTGTTGCTGACCCATCTTTTAAAGGGTATTCTATAGTGGACCCCACTATCAAGACAGTAAATCCACAAATTTAAGTTAAGTTCTGGTAGTTGGTTGATTGTTCCTCATGCAAAGTGAATTGCCTGAGGGGTTCTGTAATCAAGCGACTGGTGTAGTCGCTCGGTATTATAAAAATCAAAGTATTCACTCATCCCGTTATGAAGTT
>MUIA01000140.1 GCA_002084115.1 Oceanospirillales bacterium LUC14_002_19_P2
CAGGAACTGGGAGCCTGTAGGCCCAGTTGCACTTAATCCAGAGCGAATATCCGGGGTCGAAGATCGCGAGAAACAGGTGGCCTAAAAATCAGTATTCGGGACAACTATCTTGAAAAACTCCGTGCATATTCTCTGATTTGAGTTGTCTTATTGTTGAGACAAGTCTTTTCATCAGGTGTTTGGAGTCTGAGGGTTAGAATAGGCAACAAAAATCAGCAGATGACATAGGCTGCTACTTGCAGCCAGGAGCAGTACAATCTTGGGCATCTGATGAGTTGTAATTTCTTAGGAGAAGAGATGACAAGGCGGTATGACGTGCTTGTGGTGGGTGCCGGCATGGTAGGCGCTGCCGTAGGCTGCGCGCTGGGGCAGCAGGGAATCAAGGTGGCGCTGTTTGATCATGCCCTGCCTTCCGCTTTTTCTCCTGAGCAGCCACCGGATCTGCGCGTATCCGCTTTGAGTCCGTCGACAGAGCATTTTCTTCGTGATATCGGTGCCTGGTCATTGATGAAAGCGATGCGGATGTGCCCCTATAGACGCATGGCCGTTTGGGAAAAACTGCACGAACCGCTGACGGGTAAAGAAGTGCAACAGCGACCCAACCAGACTCTGTTTGACTGTCGCGACCTGCCTGCCGATCAGCTGGGTTTCATTGTTGAAAATCGCGTGACGCAGTTGGCGATACATCAGGTATTGGCTGGTGTTGAATCGGTGGATTTGTATTGCCCTGCCTCAATAGATCGCATTAACTGGGCAGCGGGTAAAGCGACTTTGACCTTAAAAGACGGTGAGATATTTGAAGCACCGCTGGTAGTCGGTGCTGATGGCGCACAGTCCAAAGTACGACAATTGGCTGGTATTGGTCTGCACAGTGAAGATTATGAACAGCAGGCACTGGTGGCTACGGTCGAAATAGAACCCGGTCAGCTGGATATTACCTGGCAGGCGTTCACGCCAACGGGACCTTTGGCGCTGTTGCCGCTGCCGGATATTGACGGTCGTAGTTATGCATCCATGGTCTGGTATAACCTGCCGGAACAGGTGCAGCGTTTGAAGTCCCTTCCTGATGAGGACTTCCTGAAAGAAATGATGCAAACCTATCCGGTTGAATTACCAGTTATTCGTCGTTTACTAGAGAGAGGCAGTTTCCCACTCACCAAACGGCATGCCCGGCACTACGTGAAACCTGGCGTGGTTCTGGTGGGCGATGCGGCGCATACTATTAATCCGCTGGCAGGTCAGGGCGTTAATCTGGGTTTCCAGGATGCTGCGACACTGGTAGCGCTTCTCACCAAAGCCTATAAAAACAGCGAACCTTTCGGCAGTCTTGCTGTCTTGAATGAGTATGAGCGTATTCGCCGGCCGGCCAACCGTAAAATGCAGTGGGCTATGGATGCTTTTTACTACACCTTCAGTAACGACAATGCGCCGCTCAAATTACTGCGCAATATCGGTTTAACGGTTGCCGGAAGATTCACGCCAGGGCAAAAGCAGGTGATGAAATACGCTATGGGCTTAAAGGATGTTTAAGCTCACCGGTAATGGACTACCCTGCTAACCATTTATTTCTGTGGAGTTTGGAAACGTGAAGAAAACGTGTCTGGTAATGGCAAGCCTGCTATTGACGGCATGCAGTACATTTCAAAATGCAGCAATGACAGAAGCGACAACACTTTATGATCATGACTGGGTGCTGGTCATGATGCATGGTCAGGCGCCTGTGGAGAATTCCCGCGTCACCTTGAGGTTAGAGTCGCCGGAAAACGGACAGGGGCGCATTTTCGGGGATGCCTCCTGTAACCGTTACTTTGGCACTTATACTCTGGATCAGCACAGCGTTGAAATCGGCCGGTTGGCCTCGACCCTGATGGCATGTCCGGATCCGGTGATGAAACAGGAACAGGCTTTTTTGTCTGAGTTGGAACAGGTGACACGTCTTGAGCAGGATGAGAATACTCTGGTTCTGGCGAATGCGTCCGGTGACAAATCATTGACGTTTGAGGCTGAGACTGGGCTGGTCAGTGGGAGGATTATCTCCGAAACCGGTCAGTTGCCGGAAAAGGCGGTTGTGATGGTGTCGATCGAGGATGTCAGCCAACAGGATGCTCGGTCATTCACCATTGGCGTGAATGAAATGCGTCTGGATCAGGCTGAACAGTCACCCATATTGTTCGTGGTGCCCTATGCGCCCTCGCTGGTAAAGGATAATCATCGATATAGCCTGTCCGTCAGGGTGATGGAAGAAGGCCGGTTGGCGTATATCAATGCCAGCCAGATTCCGCTGGAACTGGATTCTGGTGTCAATAATCCGGTTATTGTCGATATCGAAGCGGTGGAATAGGCAATAGACAGGGCTGGCTGATTTTCAAAAAGAGTCAGGTGCTTTTTCGGTCAGCCGCTATACTCGTTTCCCTTCATACTTCAAGCGTTACCGGGCGCAGGGTTTGTCAGTGAAGCATTTCAAGTGGTTTGTGTTGCTGATTGTGTGCTGGGGACAATATCCACGGGTGAGTGAAGGGAGTGCTGTTCAATTCTTCATTGAGCAGGAAGAGGTGGCGAGTGTCGACCTCACGGCGCCTGATTCTGGATTAAAGAGCCAGATGGTTGATTTGTACGATCCTTATTTTAATAAGACAAAAAAATATGAGGCCTTCCGGCTCAGTGATGTGATGACGCGTGGCTTTGCAGAACGCTGGCGAGCGCCGGAATTCTCGGATGTGGCTTTTGTCGCGTTGGATGGTTATCAGCCTGTCCTTGGGCTGGAGCATATTGAGGAAAAGCCTGAAGCGTGGCTGGCTTTCCGGGATGCCGATCGGGCATCCGGTTTTGAACCGTTTGGGGAGAAACATATCGATTTCAGCCCCTATTACCTGATCTGGACCGGGGATCACCAACGTTTTACAACAGGTTACCCCTGGCCAAACCAGATTATAAAAATTGTTTTGCTGCGTTTTCAGAATCGTTATCCGGCGGTTTATCCTCAGAAGGTGCGGGAAACATCGGATGTCTGGCAGGGGTTTAAGTTGTTCCGGCAGCGCTGCCTTACGTGTCATGCAATGGATCGGCAGGGTGGATGGCTCGGGCCAGACTTGCTGATGCCGAAAGGGATTGTCACTTACCGTGATGATGAGTTACTTAAAGCATATATCAGGAAACCATCGGATTTCCGATATTCGAAAATGCCGGATAACGAGGATCTTGGCACTAAAGAGCTGGATCAGATCATCGCTTACCTTAAACATCAGGAACAGCACAAGATTTCAGGTGATTCTGGGCGTCAGTAGTCGTTTTAATTGATGTTCATCAGTTGTTCGTTTCAGTGCAGATCGATAGAATGAAGTCTCTACTTGCGGGTATCGTATAGTGGTTATTACCCGAGCTTCCCAAGCTCGTGAGGCGGGTTCGATTCCCGCTACCCGCTCCAGTTATTTCAAGGTATTACGGGTTAGTGTTCACTTACCTTTCTCTGTTTCGGTGGTACTATTGGTAGTACCATGGCTCATGTGGCCGTCTGCTTATTTCACCAGGTATTTGCAGTTGCTGTTCGATATAGCAGGTCGGTCTACCCTTTTTCAGCTTGATATTGCTCTGTTTTAGCTGACAAGGTTTCTCGCTGTTGGTTCAGTCAGTCTTGAGCAGTACCTGGTACGTAAAAGTATAGTTACAACGCCGTTTACATAGGGATTTAGGTTAAAACGGGGGTACGCAAGGAATGGGCGGATATCTCAGTGGCAGGTCTGGAAGTGGTAAGCCGAGTGTTGAAGACTGTATGAATCTCAATGTCTGTTATTTGTACCGAGAAGGGTTGCTGGAGCCGGGTCGTGTAACGGTACTGCAAAACCATCGCGGTGGTAGCTTCTTTGTTCAATGCCGTGAGAATTATTTTGGCTGGCCGCTATGTATCTCCATTACCTGGACAACCATAGGTTCTGATAAGGCGCGCACAGAACATAACCAGGTCATTGGTGTTGAGTTTGTGGATGTCCTGAACGGTAAAGCCAGACGGCCATACTTCCTTTGTCCGTTTACGGAAAAGCGGGTGGGAGTATTGGTAATGGGGGATCGTGGCTTCGGGCATCGCACATTCTACGGCTACGATTATAAGTCGCAGCGTATGGGACACATGGATAGGGCCATGAATAGTGCGGCGAAGATCAAGAAAAAGCTGGGCGGATTGAATTTAGGCGGGGCACTGACGGATGACTTAATGAAGCCAAAGTGTATGCATAAAAACACATTTGCCCGTTATGTTGATAAGCACAGACGGGCAATCGCACCTTTAGCCTGGCGGTTAGCTGTTATGTCTGACTGGTATTGAACATGGCCACACTCTTATTGATGTGGAACTCTACTCGACGAAT
This sequence comes from Oceanospirillales bacterium LUC14_002_19_P2, assembly GCA_002084115.1. GTDB lineage: Bacteria > Pseudomonadota > Gammaproteobacteria > Pseudomonadales > Endozoicomonadaceae > Kistimonas. The sequence goes on from MUIA01000140.1 coordinate 4,362, forward strand.
ATGTGCTAATCGCTGAACGTATTCTAGGTCGTTATCGTTTTTAACATATATTGAAAAGAACTTTGACACTGGCACTATGCCAGGTGACAGGGATTCAGCCATACAGACAGACTTCGAATAAGAATCATGGTAATCACGTTTGTCCATTGCTTCCCAGTCAATCGTCTTCATGCCCTCGTCATAGTCCATGATTTCAGGTTCTTGGAATGCCAATGGGTGACGCGGGATGATTTGCCAGCCATTGGCTTGAGCCATATCCCTGCGTACAGCAATCAAGATGAAGCGTTTGCCAGTATTTGCTGTCGATGCCTGAACATTGCCATCAAACGGATTTCTGGCAAAAAAATGAAAGGGGACATAATCAGCCAGTACCATTCGGCTACGTGAACTTATGATTTCAGGGTCTGCTATATCATTGAAGCCGCCGCTTGGAAGGCTGTTGCGTGGTAAAAGCCCAGACTCAAGAATACTGCCTAAATTGTCGAGGCAGGTTA
>MUIA01000031.1 GCA_002084115.1 Oceanospirillales bacterium LUC14_002_19_P2
ACATCTATCAGCATCAACGTGAACTATTTAAAGAGACCGTTGGTGCCTTCGTTGAGAGCTTTGCAAAGGAGAAGGATCACCTGCTACCAAAATATGCAGGCTTCATCAATGCGTAAGTCCTATCCAATTCTTAATCGGTCCTCTTCGCATGGCGACCTGTCAACCCTTAATGGGGCTAAGAGACCTGAAACGCCTGTTGTAGCTGACAGTTATGATGAGGTTGCTGAAAACGACTTGCATGAGCCTAATGGCACGGCGGCTGATGGTAGCGATCCGGCAACCGATCCTGATGAGGCCAATTTGCAACAGAATGCCCAGACGGATAATGCTGGAGCAAGGGAAAGCAGCGTGTCGCAGTCACAGGAGAGTCTTAGTTCTTTCCGTACCGAGTTTGAGGATGCTGTAGATTGGGAAGCAGGTGATTCTGAGGCAAGGGACACTACTGCTGATGCAGAAACACACAAGACTACCGACAATCACGCAGATTATTATTTGCCTTGCCGGCTTTCTTGGCCTGGCGTTTTCCTTTACCTCCCTGCTGAATCTTCCTATTCAGCTCGCCCTCTATATCGCCTGGTTTATCATCATGGCGCTGGGCATCTGGCTTGGCCATAACTACAAAGATCTCGAAGAGGCAGCCACCCAGGGGATTTCCAAAGGGATGGGCGCCATCCTGATTCTGATCGCCGTCGGCGCACTGGTCGGCACCTGGATTGCCGGCGGTATTGTGCCCGGCATCATTTACTACGGCCTGAAGATCATCCATCCCTCCATCTTCCTCCTGGCCACCCTGATCATCTGTTCCGTAACCGCACTGTCCACAGGGACTTCCTGGGGCGCAGCGGGTACCGCCGGTATTGCCATGATGGGGATCGGTGAAGGTCTGGGCATTCCGATGCCTCTGGTTGTCGGTGCCGTCCTGTCCGGCGTTTACTTTGGTGACAAGCTGTCTCCGCTGTCTGACAGTGTGATCCTGGCCTCCAGTATGTCCGGCGTGGAAACCTTTGAGCATATCAAGGGCATGCTGCCAATCAGCCTGACCAGCTACATTCTCACTGCCATCATGTTCACCTTTGCCGGCATGCAGTTTGGCGGCAACGTCGACATGGCGCAGGTTGAGACTGTTATGGCAGCGCTGGAACAGAGCTTTAACATCAGCCCTATGGCTTTTGTGCCGGTCGTGCTGGTGATTGCCCTGCTGGCTAACAAAAAACCGTCTTTCCCGGTTATCAGCTTTGGTGCTGTACTGGGTGTTATCTGGGCCATTGCCTTCCAGAATAAAGACCTGATCTCTGCCGTGCAGAGCGCCTGGAGCCCGTTCAGTATCACCTCCGGCGTCGATTTCATCGATAACATCCTGAGCCGTGGCGGTATTGCCTCCATGCTGGGTTCTGTTGCCGTGATCATCTTCGGCCTTGGCTTTGGCGGTCTGCTGGATCGTGTGGGCATCCTGCAGGTTATTGCCGACAAGATGAGTGCATTCATCACCAACGCCAGCAACCTGACCGTTTCCACCCTGTTCACCGCCTTCCTGGCCAACATCTTCGGCAGCGCCATGTATGTGTCGTTGATCCTGACCCCGAAGATCATGTCCAAGAACTACGACCGCCTGGGTCTGCATCGCAAAATGCTGTCCCGTAACGCGGAGTTTGGCGGCACGCTGACCAGCGGCATGGTGCCCTGGAGCGACAACGGTATCTTCATGGCCGGCGTACTGGGCGTCCCAACACTCGCCTACATGCCGTACATGTGGCTGAGCTTTACCTGCATCATCCTGACCATTGTGTTCACTATGATGGGTAAATTCATCAGCACAGCTTCAGAAGCCCCTGCAACCGTCAGCAATGACAGCTGTGCAGCACCCGCTGCAGCCAGCTAATCCCTCCCGACGGGCGCTCCAATGGAACGCCCGTCAGTTCATCTACGGATTGCACTATCCGTAAAACCCTCTATAAAGAGCGCCCAGTCTGACTCAGGCCTGCACCCCGCACCTGGGTACCCGGTATTGTTATTTCAGCCTTACTTCGTAGCGAGGGCGCCATGAACACAAACCGTCTCCTCAAGGCATGTCTGCTGGCCACGGCCCTGCCAGCACTGACTGCTTCCGCCAATACAGACAAGAACCTGTATATCTATAACTGGAGCGACTTTATCGCACCTGAAACGGTGCCTGCTTTTGAGAAGCAAACCGGTATCGATGGCTAAGTTACCCCTTGTGGTTGGTAGCACCAATGTCCAATGATTTTCTCGAACATGCGTGCAGTCGTCAGCCTATGACGCTCTGTTAGAGCGCGTCGCCAAGCGAGGTAATGAGTCATATAT
>MUIA01000250.1 GCA_002084115.1 Oceanospirillales bacterium LUC14_002_19_P2
GCACCACCCCCTCAAGATGGCGTGTCTACCAATTCCACCACTTCGGCTACATCAAACTACAACCTTGGCAGACGCATCATGTCATTCAGCAGACTTCGACACATCTCCCTCAGAAGACGCGGCAGAGTCTACCATAGGGGAATCGGAAGAATCTACAGAAATTTCATCCACCATCGGCGCATCCGTATTCACCGCAGGCACTTCCTGATAGGTCTCAGTCACTTCTGCAGGAACACCCAGATCCAGCATGGAATCCGCCTTCTGCTTGGCAAGCATCGCCAGGCCAAAGCTGGTCAGAAAGAAGACTGTTGCCAACGCAGCTGTCACGCGACTGAGAAAGCTTGCCGAACCCTGGCTGCCAAAAACAGTCTGAGAGGCACCACCCCCAAAGGATGCACCGGTATCTGCCCCCTTACCCTGCTGCAGCAGCACGAGCGCCACCAGAGCAATAGCAATAATGACATGAATAATTAGAATCACTGTTTCCATCTAGATTTAACCTGCAGCTCTACAGATAGCAAGAAACTCTTCAGCCTTGAGCGATGCGCCACCCACTAGGGCACCATCCACATCCAACTGACCTAAAATATCGACCGCATTCGACGCCTTGACGCTGCCACCATACAGAATACGGGTTCGCGCAGCCATGTCAGGGCAACGTTTTTCAAGCAATCCGCGAATTTCAGCATGCACATCCTGAGCCTGCTGCGGTGTCGCCGTTTTGCCCGTGCCTATCGCCCACACTGGCTCATAAGCAATCACGAAATCATTGAGTAAAGACGCATCCACACCATCAAGCACCGCACCGAGCTGACGACTCACAACCGACATCGTCTCACCCCGCTCACGCTCGTCAAGCGTTTCACCGACACACAAAACCGGCACCTGATTCTGACCGGCAATCAGCGCAAACTTAGCTGCAACCACCGCGTCCGACTCTGCATACAGCGCACGCCGCTCAGAGTGACCTACCAACACATAGGCACACCCAAAGTCCGCCGCCATAGCAACAGCTGTTTCTCCGGTATAAGCACCCGCCTCACCCTCTTGTGCACAGACATTCTGCACACCCCAAGCGACAGATGAACCATCCAGCGCGTCTTTTACCTGGGAAAGATAAATTGAGGGAGGAAAAACGGCTACCTCTGTCTTGTCGCAACCCTCCGTCAGGCCAGCGGTCAGGCCATCCAAAAGCCCGGCAATCATGGTACGGGAACCATTCATCTTCCAGTTACCGGCAACCAACGGCTTGCGCATACTACACCTCGGTCAGAATGAAGGCTCGGAATGTTAGCGTACCGGGGTGCTTTAGACAACCAGCGTGATTGTCAAACACCCTCGATTCAAACCAACGGAAACATCATCCCAGCTGGGCTTCGACAACATCAGCGAGCTCACGACAACTGTCCGCAACCTCCTGATATTCTTCGCCTTCCACCATCACCCTGATCAGAGGCTCTGTGCCAGACGGACGCAAAAGCACGCGCCCCCGCCCCGCAAGTCGGGCTTCGACAGCGCGCAATGCTTCGGCAACCGCAGGATTAACAGACACATCCGTCTTCTCAGGCAATCGAACATTAATCATCACCTGAGGATATTTGGTCATATCCGATTTGAGATCATGCAGTGATCGGCCAGTCTCTACCACCGCTCGCAACACCTGCAGCGCAGACACAATGCCATCGCCGGTGGTAGAAACATAGCGGCAAATCATATGACCAGAAGACTCACCGCCCAGCTGCCAACCTTTTTTCAACAGCAGCTCATTGACATAACGATCACCCACGGCGGCACGCTCAAACGGAATACTCAGGTCCGACAGCGCTTTTTCCATGCCGAGGTTACTCATGACCGTCCCAACAACACCACCGGCCAGCTCGCCACGGGCACGTCGGAAAGCGGCTGTGATATAGATGAGCTCATCTCCATCAACCACTTCACCTTTATGATCCACCATCATCAGTCGATCACCGTCACCATCAAACGCGATACCAAGGTCGGCTTCGCGAGCAACAACTTCTGCACGCAGAGCATCCAGATGGGTGGAACCGACATCCTTATTGATATTCAGGCCGTCTGGTTGCACACCGATGACGTCGACCGTCGCGCCGAGCTCCCGGAACACCGCCGGACCAACATGGTAAGTCGCACCATGCGCACCATCGACCACAATTTTCAGGCCAGACAGATCAAGCCCCAAACCGACTGTCGCCTTGCAGTATTGGATGTAACGACCCGCCGCATCTTCAATACGGCGTGCCTTACCCAGACAGTCAGGCTCGACCACCTCTAGAGGCTCATCCAGCATTCGCTCAATTTCTAGCTCAACATCATCCGGCAACTTGTCGCCACGGGACGAGAAGAACTTGATGCCATTATCGTGATAGGGATTATGGGAAGCACTGATCACAATACCCGCACAGGCATTAAATGTACGCGTAAGATAGGCAATCGCCGGCGTCGGCATAGGCCCGAGCAACCAGACATCCACACCAGCTGCAGACAAACCGGCTTCCAGCGCCGACTCAAACATATACCCGGAAATACGGGTATCCTTCCCGATAATAACGCGGTTTGCCCCCTGTCCGGCAAAGACCCGCCCGGCAGCCCAACCCAGCTTGAGGACAAAGTCCGGCGTAATCGGAAACTCTCCGACACGACCACGAATACCATCAGTACCAAAATACTTACGCGCCATTCTCGCAATCCTTTCTCTACCACCGCACGCCTTATGCGGCTTCATTCAACGCTTTCAGCGCCATAACCATATTCAATACATCCGCACTTTCTGCAACATCATGGACACGCAGGATGTGGGCGCCGGCATTCAACACCAGAGCCGCTACCGCCAGACTGGCAGGCAAACGCTCACTGGCCGGACGATCAAGGATGGCGCCAATAAATGATTTACGGGACAAACCCGCCAGAACAGGCATTCCCATATCAAGAAACTCGGAAAACCGCTGAATCATAGCCAGATCGTGAGGCGGCGCCTTGCCAAACATGCCACCACCGAAACCGGGATCCAGAATAATCTGTTCTTTTTTAACACCGGCGTCGACAGCTGCCGCCACCCTGTCGGCCAGGTAGGCTTTGACATCAGTGACGACGTCATCATACTGCGGCACAAAACCGGTTTCAGGCTGCTCACGCAACGAATGCATAAGAATGACGGGTAAATCCAACTCAGCCGCAGCCTGCAATGCGCCATTACGTGTCAGCGCTCGCACATCATTAATAATACCTGCACCAGCGACCGCACCTGCCCGCATGACATCCGCTTCACTGGTATCCAGGGAAATCACAACATCCAGTTCACGGCGAAGCGCCTCAATAACCGGCACTACCCGATCAATTTCTTCCTGAACCGTGACAGTCTGCGCACCGGGACGGGTAGACTCCCCCCCCACATCAACAATGTCTGCGCCTGCCTCGACCATCTCAACCGCATGCCGAACGGCTTTATCGAGCGTATTGTAACGTCCGCCATCGGAAAAAGAATCTGGCGTGACATTCAATATCCCCATAATCCGTGGGCGAGACAAATCGAGCAACCGATCCGGGCAGTTAAACACTGTTTGCATGATTCAGTTCCGGGAATGATTAAAGTACGCAGAGTATAAGTGTCCATCCGCGATTTTGACAAAAGCAATACCCGCATTGTCACAACATGGCGAAACAACAAAAAAGCCCGGACAATTCCGGGCTTTTTTGTTTTACTGTCGATCAGCCTGCAGATCCGGGAACAGAGCCCGTATCACCCTCTTCAGAAGGTTTGGAGGAAGAATCATCTGCATCATTCACATCAGGTGCTTCTGATTCAGCTGTTGCACCACCACTGCCATTAGACTCATTCCAGTCACGGGGCGGAGAAGGCTTCTTGCCTGCCATAATGTCATCGATCTGATCAACACCAATGGTTTCATACTCCATCAGCGCGTCTTTCATCAACTCAAGCTTGTCGCGATGCTCCTCAAGGATACGCTTCGCCTCACCATAACAGTCATCAATAAGGGCACGAACCTCTTCATCAATCACTTTGGCCGTTTCACCGCTGACATTCACATGATGAGCGCCTTGACTCTTACCCAGGAAGACTTCTCCTTCCTCCTCAGCATACAGCAGCGGCCCCAGCTTTTCAGACAAGCCCCACTTGGTCACCATACTGCGTGCCATCTGGGTTGCCTGCTGAATATCATTCGATGCACCGGTAGAGACACCATCTGCACCATACAGCAGCTCTTCTGCAATACGCCCACCGTACAGTGAAGACAACCGGCCCAGCAGATAGCGACGGCTATAGCTGACCTTGTCCTCTTCAGGCAGATACATGGTGACACCCAGCGCCCGTCCACGAGGAATAATAGTCACCTTATAGACAGGATCATGTTCCGGCATCATGCGACCGACAATGGCGTGACCGGCCTCATGATAAGCGGTCATTTCCTTATCTTTCTCGCTCATCACCATGGACTTACGCTCAGCACCCATCATGATCTTGTCTTTGGCAAGATCAAACTCTTCCATGCGGACAACACGACGATTGGAACGAGCGGCAAACAAGGCTGCTTCGTTAACCAGATTTGCCAGATCCGCACCGGAGAAGCCGGGTGTACCACGCGCAATAACAGCCGGATTCACATCATCAGAAATCGGCACCTTACGCATGTGCACCTTCAGGATCTGCTCACGACCACGAATATCGGGCAGCGGTACCACGACCTGACGGTCGAAACGACCGGGACGCAGCAACGCTGGATCCAGTACGTCAGGACGGTTAGTCGCAGCAATGACAATGATACCGTCGTTGGCTTCAAAACCATCCATTTCAACCAGCAGCTGGTTCAGTGTCTGCTCACGCTCATCGTGACCACCACCGAGACCGGCACCACGATGACGACCCACGGCATCAATCTCGTCAATGAAAATGATACAAGGCGCCTGCCTCTTTGCCTGCTCAAACATGTCACGGACACGGGAAGCACCCACACCCACAAACATTTCCACAAAGTCTGAACCGGAAATGGTAAAGAAAGGTACTTTGGCTTCACCGGCAATAGCCTTGGCAAGCAGTGTCTTACCCGTACCCGGCGAACCGACCATCAGAACACCACGGGGAATACGGCCACCCAGGCGCTGAAACTTACCTGGATCTTTCAGGAAATCGACCAGTTCCTGAACGTCTTCTTTGGCTTCATCCACACCAGCCACATCGGCAAACGTGGTTTTGATCTGGTCTTCAGACAACAGGCGCGCCTTGCTCTTACCAAAACTCATGGGGCCACCACGGCCACCACCACCGCCCTGCATTTGGCGCATGAAGAACATAAAAACAGCAATAATCACCAGGATCGGGAAACTCGCCACCAGAAGCTGGGTCCAGATGCTTTGCTTTTCAATCGGCTTGGCTTCAACCTGAACATTGTTGCGCAGCATCTCGTCCATCAACTTGTCATCACGGACGGTAGGCGGCAGGTTGACCTCAAATCGTTTGTTATCACTGAGCACACCCGTCAGCGTATAGCCATCAATGGTCACCTGATTGACCTGACGGTTATCCACCTGAGTAATAAAGTCGGAATAGCTAATCTTTTGCGTGGACGTCTGCATGGCGTCAAAGTTCTTGAAGACGGCCAGCAGCACAAGGGCGATGATCACCCATAAAATCAGATTTTTTGCCATGTCGTTCAAAGTGTCTACCCTCACTGAGCGTATACGGTACGGCTGGACACTCTCAGAGCGCTCAGGACGTAGCGCGATTCTCATTGTACCCGGTTATACTACCGGGACGCTACAACTAAACCTTACTACAGAATGCCTGCCTTAGACAGCATCCGGGCTATTGCCTGCTGCTATACCCCAGATAGTCCTGCTCTATCGATTTCAGCCCCGGAAATCCCTGCCTAACAGATAGGTTTCTCTGGAACGTGCCCTTGAAGCCAGCGGCTTGCGGGTCATTACCTTGCCAAAAGATCCACGCATGGCACGGAGGTATTCATCAAATCCCTCGCCGTGAAAAATCTTGGTCAAAAATGCCCCACCCGGTTTCAATGTCTGAATTGCGAGATCCAGCGCCAGCTCCGCAAGATACATGGCTTTTGGCTGGTCAACGGCCTTCATACCACTCATATTGGGGGCCATATCGGAAATTACAAGGTCTATGCCGGAAGAGCCTGTTTCAGCCAGTATTGCCTGTAAAACGGCTTCATCCGTGAAGTCCCCCTGGACAAAAGCCACACCGGCAATCGGGTTCATCGGCAGAATGTCCGACGCCACAACCCGGCCATGATCCCCTACCCGCTCAACAGCTACCTGGGTCCAACCGCCAGGCGCGGCCCCCAGATCAACCACATTCATGCCAGGGCGAAACAGACGATCCTTATCATCAATTTCCAGCAGTTTATAACTGGCTCGAGACCGATAACCGTCTTTCAGGGACTGCCGGACAAACTGGTCGTCAAAGTGCTCCTTGAGCCAACGACCACTGCTTTTGGATCTTGCCATAGATAACGAACTAAGAAGGGAGTATTTAACAGGAGCGCTATTCTAGAGCCAACGACGACGAATGTTAACCAAAAAGGAAGTCCTGGCTAACATGGGTGATCCAGTAGCGCCTCTCCGCAAGTTGCATTACCGGGCACGACCAGTACAATGCGGCGTCCCGCGGGACACCCCGCACCCAGACAGTCAAGTGAGATAAACGCGCATGCTATCCTCCGAACGCAAACGCAGCTTCCGGGCCATCGGCCACAATCTGAAGCCGGTTGTCATCGTTGCCGACAACGGCATTACCGAAGGCGTGGTTGAAGAAACCCGACGCGCCCTGGACGACCACGAACTGATCAAAGTAAAGTTCGCCATTCGTGACCGCGACGCCAGACGCGCTGTCATTGCCGAACTCTGCGGTATCAGCAAAGCCGAACTGGTTCAGACTATTGGCAAAGTCGCCCTGATCTACAAGGCAGCCAAAGAACCGTCTCCCCGGTTGTCCAACATTCTTCGTCAGCACGGCTGAACACTTTCAAGGCAACTTCCTGCCACGGATGACAGGAATCAGCCTTGCTCCCCTCGCAGGTGCTGGACGGAATAAATCACCACAAACACCGCCAGCAATGCGATAACCGCCAGAAAGACATCGATCATGACGGGCATATAAATAAGACCGACAAAACCCATTACCTGTGCAGCCATAACAGCCACCAATAGTTTTTCATAGGCATGCCGTAATGCCTTGAAACCACGCTCCGCCAGACAAAAAGCCAGCACAATCCCCGTGCACACCAGCGCCAGTCCAATCATTACCTGACTCAACATGATAACGATATCCGGATACTTGCCACCAGCCTGCACCAACACCGGATTCACCAGATAAGCCACTATCCAGATGCCACCGCACCAAAGCGTCTGTAGCAAGATCAACGTAATGCCCGACAAACGGATAAAGGGCGCCTGCTTCTGAACCATAAAACCACCTTTTTCCGGATAAAAAAAAGCTGCCTGAACGGCAGCTTTTTACAGCGAAGTGATCAGATATGTTTCACTTCATCAATTTCATATTCCACACTGCCTTTCGGCGTTTGGACGACGGCAACATCGCCTTCTTCCTTACCAATCAGCGCGCGGGCAATGGGGGACGACACAGAAATCTTGCCTTCCTTAATGTCCGCTTCGTCTTCGCCCACGATCTTGTACACAGCCTCTTCATCCGTGCTGGTATTGATCAGCGAAACCGTCACACCAAAAATGACCTTACCGGTATTTTCGATACTGGTGATATCAATCACCTGCGCATTGGACAGCTTACCTTCCAGTTCCTGAACGCGGCCTTCATTAAAGCTCTGCTGCTCCCGGGCAGCGTGGTATTCAGCATTCTCTTTCAAATCACCCAGCTCACGGGCTTCAGCGATCGCCTCCGCGATACGGGCCCGATCCACTGTTTTACGGCGGTGCAATTCCTCGCGGAGAGCCTGTTCACTCTCCACGGTCATGGGAAAACGCTTCATCCAGCAATACCCTTATGTAAATCCTGTAGACGTCTGACACTTTTTTCCGGCCCAAAACAAATGGCCTGGGCTATCGCCTCGGCACCCGCCATCGTGGTGGTATAGAGGACCTTGTGTGTGAGTGCGGATCGCCGAATTGTATAAGAATCGGCTATCGCCTGGCGACCCTCTGTAGTATTAACCACTAGAGAGATTTCGCCATTCACGATCATGTCTACAAGATGAGGACGTCCTTCCTTGACTTTGTTCACCACGGTCACAGGAATGCCTTCCTCCTTAAGGACTGCCGCCGTTCCACGGGTGGCAAGCAGATCAAACCCGGCCGCCAGCAGCAGGCGCGCAACAGCCGGCGCCAAAGGCTTATCCCGCTCGCGAACACTAAGAATTGCCCTTCCGCCACTGGGCAAAGCCATCTTCACTGCCAGCTGTGCCTTCGCATAGGCTTCCGGGAACGACTCACCGACTCCCATGACTTCACCGGTGGATTTCATTTCCGGCCCAAGAATGGGATCCACGCTCGGGAACTTGTTGAACGGGAAGACAGCTTCTTTCACGTACCAGGTATCAGGAATAATCTCTTTCTCAAAGCCAAGCTCTTTCAGCGTTTTACCTGCCATGACACGCGCCGCCACCTTGGCCAGTGACAACCCGATGCACTTGGAGACAAACGGCACGGTCCGTGACGCCCGCGGATTGACTTCGATGACATAAATCTCATCATCCTGAATGGCCAGCTGGACATTCATCAGACCGACAACCCCCAGCTCCAGCGCCATACTGCGCACCTGCTCACGGATCTGATCCTGAACCGATTCACTCAAACTGTAAGGCGGCAAAGAACAAGCGGAATCACCGGAATGTATACCGGCCTGTTCGATATGCTGCATGATCGCACCGATAACGACCTGCTCACCATCACAGACCGCATCCACATCTACTTCAACCGCATGGGTCAGGAAATAGTCCAGCAGCACCGGGCTTTCGTTAGAAACCTGAACCGCTTCATTCATATACCGCGCCAGATCTTCTTTCGCATTGACGATTTCCATGGCACGACCACCCAGTACATAGGATGGACGAACCACCAGCGGATAACCGATTTCCTCAGCCTTTAGCATCGCTTCATCCACACTGCGAACCGTCGCATTAGATGGCTGCTTGAGACCCAGCTTCTGGATCATCTGCTGGAAACGCTCCCGGTCTTCTGCCCGGTCAATCGCCTCCGGAGACGTACCGATAATCGGCACACCGGCGACTTCCAGTGCACGAGCCAGTTTTAGAGGCGTCTGGCCACCATACTGGACAATCACACCGGCCGGCTTTTCCACATCAACAATGGCCAGCACATCTTCCAGTGTTACCGGCTCGAAATAGAGCCGATCTGAGGTGTCATAGTCTGTGGAAACGGTTTCGGGATTGCAGTTAACCATGATGGTTTCATAGCCATCTTCCCGCATGGCCAGCGCTGCATGAACGCAGCAGTAGTCAAACTCAATCCCCTGCCCGATCCGGTTTGGCCCACCGCCAATGACCATGATTTTCTGACGCTCGGAAGGTGCAGCTTCACACTCCTCGTCATAGGAGGAATACATATAAGCCGTCGACGAGGCAAACTCCGCAGCACAAGTGTCCACCCGCTTGAACACCGGATGGATATTCTGTGACTGTCGATATTCACGGAATTCACGTTCGCTAACATTCAGCAATGTCGCCAGACGGGCATCACTGAAGCCTTTACGCTTGAGACGGTAAACCCGATCGGCATCCAGAACACTCAGCGAGGTTCCAGCCAGCGCACACTCCTCCCGAACCAGATCTTCAATCTGCACCAGGAACCAGCGATCAATCGCTGTCAGGTCAAAGACATCATCCAGAGAAAATCCAGCCCTGAACGCATCAGCCACGCACCAGATACGCTCGGCACGCGGCGTCACCAACCCTTCACGGATACGCTCAGGTGCATCAGCATCATCAATATTCAGCTGTAGATCAAAGCCATCGGAACCCACTTCCAGCCCCCGCAGCGCTTTCTGCACGGATTCCTGGAAATTCCGACCAATCGCCATCACCTCGCCGACGGATTTCATTTGCGTTGTCAGTCGATCATCCGCCTGCGGGAACTTCTCGAAGGCAAACCGCGGGATTTTTGTGACAACGTAGTCAATCGCCGGTTCAAAAGAAGCAGGCGTCACACCACCGGTAATATCATTCTGCAATTCATCCAGCGTATAACCGATCGCCAGTTTCGCCGCGACCTTGGCAATCGGAAAACCGGTCGCCTTGGAGGCCAGCGCAGAGGAACGAGAAACCCGCGGGTTCATTTCGATCACCACCATCCGGCCATCCTCCGGATTGATACCGAACTGAACGTTGGAACCGCCGGTTTCCACGCCGATCTCACGCAACACCGCCAGGGAGGCATTACGCATGATCTGGTATTCCTTATCCGTCAGCGTCTGAGCCGGTGCGACAGTAATCGAGTCACCGGTATGCACCCCCATGGGATCAAAATTCTCAATCGCACAGACAATGATGCAGTTGTCATTACGATCCCGCACCACTTCCATTTCGTATTCCTTCCAGCCGATCAGCGATTCATCGATCAACAGCTCAGAGGTCGGAGAAAGGTCGAGGCCGCGTTCACAAATTTCTTCGAATTCTTCACGGTTATAGGCAATACCACCACCAGCGCCCCCCATCGTGAACGAGGGACGGATGATGCAGGGAAAACCCAGTTTACTGACGACCTGTAAAGCTTCATCCATCGAATGAGCAATACCGGAACGGGGTGTTTCCAGGCCGATATTTTTCATGGCCTTGTCGAACAGATCCCGGTCTTCCGCCTTATCGATGGTCGCGGCATCGGCGCCAATCATCTCGACGCCATACTTTTCCAACACACCCTTGTGGTGAAGATCCAGGGCACAGTTCAGCGCCGTTTGCCCGCCCATGGTGGGGATCAGAACATCCGGGCGCTCTTTTTCAATAATTTTCTCAACCCTTTCCCAGCGGATAGGCTCGATATAGGTCGCATCCGCCATCGCCGGATCGGTCATGATGGTAGCGGGGTTGGAATTAACGAGGATGACCCGATAACCCTCTTCCTTCAACGCCTTGCAGGCTTGGGCACCGGAATAGTCGAACTCACAGGCCTGGCCAATCACAATCGGGCCGGCGCCTAGGATCAGTATGCTCTGGATGTCTGTACGCTTGGGCATGGTATTCTTCTGAATTCTTACTGGTTGCCAAAGGCCGGGGTCACCGGCCTCCACCTGATAATGCGTGGTAAAACGGGTTTATCGTCGTTCCGCCATCATGGTGACAAAGCGGTCGAACAGTGGCGCTACATCATGAGGTCCCGGACTCGCCTCCGGATGTCCCTGGAAGCTGAAGGCAGGCCGATCCGTACGCTCAATCCCCTGCAGCGAACCATCGAACAGGGATTTGTGCGTAGGTTTGAGATTGCCGGGCAGGCTATCTTCCGACACGGCAAACCCGTGGTTCTGGCTGGTGATCATCACTACTCCGGTAGACAAATCCTGCACCGGATGGTTCGCGCCATGGTGTCCAAACTTCATTTTTTCTGTTTCTGCACCACTGGCCAGCGCCAGCAACTGATGCCCCAGACAAATGCCAAATACAGGAAGATCCGTTTTCAGAATGTCCTGAATGGCCTCAATCGCATAATCACAGGGTTCCGGATCCCCGGGACCGTTGGAGAGAAAGACACCATCCGGATTCATGGCCAGCACATCGGCGGCAGGTGTCTTGGCAGGCACTACCGTCAACCGGCAACCACGGGCGGCCAACATGCGAAGGATGTTGCGCTTCACACCGAAGTCATAGGCCACCACATGGAAATCCGCATGAGACTGATCGGGATGACTGTCCGTCTCCAGCTGCCAGACGGACTGTATCCAGGGATAGGTTGTATCGGTTGTCACTTCCTTCGCCAGATCCATCCCCTTGAGACCGGGGAACTGGCCGGCCAGCTCAAGCGCCCGCTCGGTAGTCGCAGTCTTACCGGCAATGATGCAACCGTTCTGGGCACCCTTTTCCCGCAAAATACGGGTCAGCCGGCGGGTATCAATATCCGCGATGGCAACAATATTGCGTTCTTTCAGGTATTCATCAAGCGACTGCTGGTTACGCCAGTTGCTGGCGAGCAACGGCAAATCCCGGATCACCAAACCGGCTGCCCAGACCTGAGACGCTTCTTCGTCTTCAGGCGTAGTGCCGGTATTGCCAATATGGGGATAGGTGAGAGTAACGATTTGTCGAGCGTAAGAAGGGTCGGTGAGAATTTCCTGATATCCGGTCATGGCGGTATTGAATACCACCTCACCACTGGTTTCACCATCTGCGCCAATGGCAACCCCCTGGAAAATACTTCCGTCCTCCAGAGCGAGAATGGCTGGTCTGCTCAAGGCGTCCTCCCCGTACTGACTGCGTTTTTGCTGCACTGTTATTCTGGTCGTAAAAAAGCGAGATGCAACCAAGTTCCATCTCGCTTTCTACGAATACCGCCTAAAGAGGCTGTCGCGAAACCAGTATCAACGGGTAATATACACACATCTGCAGATAGCCCGTAACGACCAATGACAACAAAGCAAAAAATTGACCTCAGCCGAACTCCACAATTCGATTTTTTCTCCGGGATTGTTGATAAGCCAACAAACACTGAGCCAGAGACACAGC
>MUIA01000348.1 GCA_002084115.1 Oceanospirillales bacterium LUC14_002_19_P2
AACCGGTTGCGGTTGTTTTGCCAAAAGAGGACAGAAGGTAGTCAGAGTACAGCTCAATCAGATCGTGTTTCATACCGGCAATAATGCCGTATTTTCAGTCTTGTGCGTAACTTGAGTGAGTATGAAAAAATGATCCAGGGCGTGCCCCACATTGAGCACATGAAAGTGAAGGCGTTGTTTATTCATAAACTATTCCAGCTTGAGTCTTGATACGAACAGTTTATGGATCAAGAATTTGACGCATAGAATCTGCAGAGCCGACCTTTTGCTCAAATGAGACAGCATGAAAAAGCCTATTCCTTTTTCCGGATCGGCACGAACGGCCATCGTTATTCCCCAAACGTATCCAGACGGTTGAGTGATTGACTGGCATCACCATGATTTCGCCCAGCTGGTTTATGCCTGCAGCGGCGTCATGACAGTGGAGACAGTAGATAATCACTGGGTTGTTCCCCCGCAGCGAGCCGTCTGGATTCCCCCACATATTGATCACAAAGTGACGATGTATGGGCAGGCGGAGATGCGAAACCTGTACGTCAGCACTGACGGCTATCAGCAACTTCCGGAAAAAAGTTGTGTTTTGAATGTTTCCCCGCTCCTGCGTGAATTGATACTGCATTTGGCCGTATTAACCAAAGAAACGGAGAAAACTGGGGAAGCGGAGCGGCTCTTTCTGGTTATTTTGGATCAGCTGAAACGTGCCAATGAAATGATTTTTCATTTACCCATGGCAACCGATGTCAGGTTGAAGCGTGTCTGTGAAAACATACTGGAGCGCCCTGACGATAATCGTACCCTGGCTGAATGGGCTGCACACATCAACATCAGTAGTCGTTCGTTAAGTCGGTTATTCCGCAAGGATATCGGGCTTTCTTTTGTCGAGTACCGGCAGCAGGCTCGGCTTTTTCTGGCATTAAAACGTCTGGCAAAAGGATTGCCGGTTACGACCGTGGCAATGGAGGTAGGATTTTCAAGCTTGAGTGCGTTTAATAATCTCTTTAAAAAGAGTTTTGGTCAGACGCCCGGGCATATTTTTGATGCATCATAAACAAGGTCGTCGTTTTGAATAAACAGGTTTTGAATATTTCTGACGTAAAAAACGCCGGCAGTAACCGGCGTTTTTTATACGACAGTCCAAGCTTCTGTCTTAGAACTGCTCTTCTTCGGTAGAACCGGTCAGTGCGGTTACAGAAGACTGTCCACCTTGGATAACCGTGGTCATATCATCGAAGTAACCAGTACCCACTTCCTGCTGGTGAGCAACGAAGGTGTAACCCTTCTCGGCAGCAGCGAACTCGGGCTCCTGAACCATTTCAACGTAGTGCTTCATGCCTTCGCCCTGGGCATAGTTGTGCGCCAGTTCGAACATGTTGAACCACATGTTATGAATACCCGCGAGGGTGATGAACTGGTACTTGTAGCCCATGTCAGACAGCTCCTGCTGGAACTTGGCGATGGTGGCGTCGTCCAGGTTCTTCTTCCAGTTGAAGCTCGGTGAGCAGTTATAGGCCAGCAGCTGATCCGGGTACTCGGCGCGGATGGCTTCGGCAAACTTGCGGGCTTCGTCCAGATCCGGTGTGGCCGTTTCACACCAGAGCAGATCAGCGTAAGGGGCATAGGCCAGACCACGGGCGATGGCCTGATCGATACCCGCCTTAACGCGGAAGAAGCCTTCTGGGGTACGCTCACCGGTTAGGAAGGGCGCATCGTACTCGTCGCAGTCGGAGGTGATCAGGTCAGCAGCGTTGGCGTCGGTACGGGCCAGTACGATGGTCGGTACGTCGGCAACATCTGCTGCCAGACGGGCTGCGATCAGCTTCTGAACTGCTTCCTGGGTCGGAACCAGTACTTTACCGCCCATGTGACCGCACTTCTTAACGGAAGCCAGCTGGTCTTCGAAGTGGACACCGGCAGCACCGGCTTCGATCATGTGCTTCATCAGCTCGTAAGCGTTCAGAACGCCACCGAAACCGGCTTCAGCGTCAGCAACGATCGGTGCGAACATGTTGGTGTAGTTGTCATCACCCGGGTTAACACCGTTCTTCCACTGAATCTGGTCAGCACGACGGAAGCTGTTGTTGATACGCTTGATAACGGCAGGCACAGAGTCAACTGGGTACAGAGACTGGTCAGGATACATGCTGCTGGCAGAGTTGTTATCTGCAGCAACCTGCCAGCCAGACAGGTAAATGGCTTCAATGCCAGCCTTAACCTGTTGAACCGCCTGACCGCCAGTCAGGGCGCCAAGGCAGTTCACATAACCTTTCTTAGCCTGGCCACCGTAAACCAGATCCCAGAGCTTCTCAGCACCCTGGCGGGCAATGGTGTTTTCGATCTTGACGGAACCGCGCAGGCGAACAACATCTTCCGCGGTGTAGGTACGCTTGACGTTTTTCCAGCGGGGATTCTCGGCCCAGTCCTGCTCAATGCGGGCGATTTCTTCCTGGCGGTTATAGGCTGTCATGCGTTACTCCTGTAGTGATTGATATTGGTGAACTACATGAACGTGACGAATTCTATGGAGTGTGAGAAAATTTCGGAAATTTATAGTTATTATTTTCGACATAAAAATGATGAATAACAGGCAGGGATGCGCTGACCAGAAGTCGCCAAAAGCATGAATGTATCGAGAATTGATCTGAATTTGCTGGTTTACCTGGATGCCCTGTTGCGGGAGCGTAATGTCACCCGGGCGGCAGACCAGTTAGGTATTACGCAGCCCGCCATGAGTAATGGTCTCCGGCGGTTACGGGATCTGTTTGAAGATCCGCTCCTTGTCAGAACCAGTGATGGTATGACCCCCACGGAGCGCGCCCGTCAGTTACAGCCTATTGTGCGCAATGTCCTGGCTGAGATCGAGCAAGCCGTTCAGCCTCGTAAACCCTTTGAAAGTGCCACCAGCCGACGGGTTTTCCGGATTATGGCCAGTGATTATGCGGAATCCACACTGATTCCTCAGGTCCTGCCCCAGCTGCGTATTGAGGCGCCGGATGTCACCCTGGATGTGTTGACGCCCAGTGATGTCAGCTTCCAGGACGTTGAGCGGGGCAGGGTAGATATGGCCATCAACCGCTTTGATGATATGCCCCAATCCTTCCATCAGGCGATCATCTGGGAAGATGACTTTTCCTGCCTGATCAGTCGCAGCAATCCTATTCTGGATGAGTTTATTCTGGAGAATTACCTTGCCGCCCGACATGTCTGGGTGAGTAAAACCGGTATGGGGGTTGGGGTTGGTGTGAATCCGGAAGATGTTCAGAGGCTCGGATGGGTTGATGAAGCTCTCGATCGACTTGGGAAAAAGCGAACGATTTCAGTGTTTACCCGGCATTATCAGGTGGCCATGCAGCTGCTGCGTAATAACGACCTTATTGCGACTCTGCCTACACGGGCTGCCCGGCTACAGACTGGCGGTGGTGATCTTGTGGTTCTGGCGCCGCCGTTTGATATTCCATCCTTTGAACTGAAAATGGCGTGGAGTCCTTTACTGCAACAAGACTCCGGGCATCAGTGGCTTAGACGGCTGATAATTTCGTTAGCACAGAAAATGTAAAAACAAAGAAGCCAGCAAATTGCTGGCTTCTCTATCTATTCGCTTAAAACTGTTCTTCTTCGGTAGAACCAGTCAGCGCTGTGACAGAAAACTTACCACCCTGAATAACGGTAGTCATGTCATCGAAGTAACCAGTACCCACTTCCTGCTGGTGAGCAACGAAAGTGTAACCCTTCTCGGCAGCAGCGAACTCAGGCTCCTGAACCATTTCGACATAGTGCTTCATGCCTTCACCCTGGGCATAGTTGTGCGCCAGTTCGAACATGTTGTACCACATGTTATGGATACCCGCGAGGGTGATGAACTGGTACTTGTAGCCCATATTAGACAGTTCCTGCTGGAACTTGGCGATGGTGGCGTCGTCCAGGTTCTTCTTCCAGTTGAAGCTCGGTGAGCAGTTGTAGGCCAGCAGCTGATCCGGGTACTCGGCGCGGATCGCTTCGGCGAACTTGCGGGCTTCGTCCAGATCCGGCGTGGCAGTTTCACACCAGAGCAGGTCAGCGTAAGGGGCATAGGCCAGACCGCGGGCGATGGCCTGATCGATACCAGCCTTAACGCGGAAGAAACCTTCCGGGGTGCGCTCACCGGTCAGGAAGGGTGCATCGTACTCATCGCAGTCGGAGGTGATCAGGTCCGCAGCGTTGGCGTCGGTACGAGCCAGTACGATGGTTGGTACGTCGGCAACGTCGGCCGCCAGACTGGCAGCGATCAGCTTCTGAACCGCTTTCTGGGTCGGAACCAGTACCTTACCGCCCATGTGGCCACACTTCTTAACGGAAGCCAGCTGGTCTTCGAAATGGACACCTGCGGCACCGGCTTCGATCATGTGCTTCATCAGCTCGTAAGCGTTCAGAACGCCGCCGAAACCGGCTTCTGCGTCAGCAACGATCGGTGCGAACATGTTGGTGTAGTTGTCATCGCCGGGGTTAACACCGTTCTTCCACTGAATCTGGTCAGCACGACGGAAGCTGTTGTTGATGCGCTTGATGACGGCAGGAACGGAATCAACGGGATACAGAGACTGGTCAGGATACATGCTGCTGGCGCTGTTGTTGTCAGCAGCAACCTGCCAGCCAGACAGGTAAATGGCTTCGATGCCGGCCTTAACCTGCTGAACCGCCTGACCACCCGTCAGGGCGCCAAGGCAGTTTCCATAACTCAAGTTACGCAGTAACGAATAACCTTAGCTGCTCGAATGATGCCCGCAGAGCGGTCATGTAAATCTTCGCCCTGAGCTGAAAATGATTGACCTTCAGTTTCAGGGAGAGGGTTTCC
>MUIA01000449.1 GCA_002084115.1 Oceanospirillales bacterium LUC14_002_19_P2
ACCGGTTGCGGTTGTTTTGCCAAAAGAGGACAGAAGGTAGTCAGAGTACAGCTCAATCAGATCGTGTTTCATACCGGCAATAATGCCGTATTTTCAGTCTTGTGCGTAACTTGAGTTATTAAGGTAAATGCGCCAATAAAACCGATTGATGGCAAGACAGACGGCTATGCCTGAGGTTAGTGAGCGCTTTTGTATTTGCGAATCCGTCAGACACTATGCGAGGATTGCGCAAAATGTTGTAAAATCAGACACTTTATCGTTTCAGCCTCTTGGGGTAAATGCAGGAAAGCCGACGGGACTATGGGAACATTGCAGACAATTCTGGCGTTTATCGTCACCCTTGGCCTGCTGGTCAGTATCCATGAGTATGGGCATTTCTGGGTTGCCCGGCGTTGTGGTGTCAAGGTACTTCGTTTTTGTATTGGTTTTGGTAAGCCTCTGTTTACCTGGCATGACCGGCACGGGACAGAATTTGCCATCGCCATGATTCCGCTCGGTGGCTATGTGAAAATGCTGGATGAGCGCGAAGGGCCAGTGGCGGATGAGGAAAAAGATCAGGCATTTAACAATAAGTCGGTCTATGCCCGTATCGCGGTAGTCGCGGCCGGACCGATTGCCAACTTCCTGCTTGCGATTGTTGCACTTTGGCTGATGTATCTGGTGGGCGTTAAAACGGTCATTCCGGTGGTCGGCGATGTTGTGCCTGAATCACCTGCGGCCGTTGCTGGTATGAGTGCTGGGTATGAGGTGGTCAGTGTGGATGGTCGGAATACACCGTCTTGGCACGCTATCAATATGGCGCTGCTTGCGCCACTGGGAGAAACCGCCACGGTTGTTATAGGCACTAAACCTTTTGACGAGAAAGGTGCCGATACGCAATATTCAGATATTCATCTCAATAACTGGCTTGCCGGTGAAGAGAGTCCGGATCCACTGCGATCTTTGGGTGTGCAGCCATGGCGTCCGGAAGTACCGGCGGCGATTGGACAGGTTCTGGAAGGCGGTGCGGCTGAAAAGGCCGGGTTGTTGAGTGGTGATGTCGTGTTGTCTGCCAATGGTGAGCGGGTTTCCAGCTGGCAGGGCTGGGTGGATATTGTTCGTGACAATGCCGGTCAGCCAATACAGGTCGAGATTGATAGAGACGGCAGTAGTCGTTCATTAACCCTGGTGCCGGGTGAGAAAACGTTAGCCGATGGCCTGAAAATTGGGTACATTGGTGCCGGCGCGAAACCCTTCGAGTGGCCGTCTGATCGTCTGCGGGACATCAGCCATGGGCCAATCATGGCGTTAGGGGTTGCGCTGCAGGATACCTGGTCGTTGACAACACTGACACTGGACTCCATCCGCAAGATGGTTATTGGGCTGGTGTCGGTTGAGCATCTCAGTGGCCCGATTACCATAGCGAAGGTGGCCGGTGCCTCATTTAAATCCGGTCTTGAAAGTTTTCTGAACTTCCTTGCTATGCTGAGTATTAGTTTAGGTGTTTTGAACCTGTTGCCTATCCCTGTGCTGGACGGGGGACACTTGCTGTATTATTTGGTGGAGCTGGTGAAAGGCCGGCCGGTGTCGGAGAAAATACAGATGATCGGGGTGCGTATTGGCATGACGTTGATTCTCGGACTCATGTTTGTCGCCCTGTATAATGATTTGAGCCGACTGTAACCGAAGGGGGAGTCCCGGTGCGGTATCAGTTTATCTTTTGGCTTTACGACCAATTTCTGGAAGAACGGATTCCATGAATCGATTATTGCTGCCTTTTGTTGCCGGTGCGCTCGTGGCCGGACAGGCGAATGCCTTTGTTATCAATGACATCCGCCTGGACGGGTTGCAGCGTATTTCGGCGGGAACGGTGTTCAATGCATTGCCTGTAGCTATTGGTGATGATGTTGATAACCCGGAACTGGCTGACGCTGTACGAGCCTTGTTTAAGACTGGATATTTTCAGGATATCCAGATGGGGCGTGACGGCAACGTGCTGGTCGTCACTGTGGTGGAACGCCCCTCCATCAGTGAGATAAAGATTGAAGGCAACAAGGCCATCAAAACAGAAGACCTGAAGAAAGGCCTGAAGCAGGCCGGTCTGGCGGATGGTGAGATATTCCAGCAGGCAACACTGGAAGCGATTCGGATGGAGCTGGAGCGTCAGTACGTTGCTCAGGGTCGCTACGGTGCGAGTATCAAGGCCAATGTCGAGCCCCAGCCGAGAAACCGAGTGGCGATCACCATTGATATCAAGGAAGGCAAGGTTTCCACTATTCAGCATGTCAATATTGTTGGCAACAAGGTGTTTAACAGTGAAGAGCTGCTGGAGCTGTTTGAGCTGAAACCCTCTGGATGGCTTTCCTTCTACTCCAACGATGACAAGTATTCCCGCGAAAAATTGTCCGGTGACCTTGAGCGGTTACGCTCTTGGTATTTGGACCGCGGTTATATCAATTTCAATATTAACTCGACCCAAGTTTCCATCACGCCAGACAAGGAAAGTGTATACATCACCGTGAATGTGGATGAGGGTCAGAAGTACAGCGTGAAAGATGTCAAGCTGGCGGGCGACCTGGTTGTACCCGAAGAGCAGGTTAAGGCGTTGCTGTTGGTGAAAGACGGGCAAACGTTCTCCCGTAAGCGGATCACAACAACGGAAGACCTGATTACTCGTCGCCTGGGCAGTGAAGGGTATGCGTTCGCCAACGTGACAGGGATTCCGCAAACCAACGAAGAAGATCATACCGTTGATATCACCTTCTTTGTTGAGCCGGGCCGTCGTACCTATGTGCGCCGCATTAACTTCCAGGGCAATACCAAGACAGAAGATGAAGTGCTGCGTCGTGAAATGCGTCAGATGGAAGGTGCAGCGGCTTCCACTTACAAGATTGAACAGTCCAAAGTTCGTCTGAATCGACTGGGTTATTTCAAAGAAGTCACCAGTGAAACCACACCGGTTCCTGGTACCAGTGACCAGGTGGATGTCAACTATACCGTTGAAGAACAACCGTCTGGCGCAATTACCGCCAGCATCGGTTTCTCCCAGGGTGATGGCTTGATTCTGGGTGGCTCTATCAGTCAGAGCAACTTCCTGGGTACAGGTAACCGTGTATCGCTCTCGGCCAATACCAGTAAATACCGTAAGCTCTACAGCTTCGGTTTCACCGATCCCTTCTACACCGTCGATGGTGTGAGTCGTGGTTACAATGTCTACTACAGTGAGACGGACTACGACGAGACGGATGTTACCAACTATAACGTGGATACCATGGGTGCGGATATGACCTTTGGTTATCCGATATCCGAAACCTCCAGTCTCAACTTTGGGGTGGGTATTGAAAGTTCCACCATCAAGGAGGGGAACGATCCTGCTTGGATTGTCTCTGACTTCCTGAAGAAAGAGGGTGATAAATTCACCAACTTCAAGGGTACGATTGGCTGGTCTGAATCTACATTGAACCACGGATTACTGCCGACGAAAGGTTACTCCCAGGGGGTATCCATGGAAGTAGCGCTGCCAGGTAGTGATCTTCACTTCTACAAGCTGCATTACCGTGGCCAGTATTTCTTCCCGCTGGCATCTGATTATTCTGTTCGTTTCCATACGCGTCTGGGCTATGGTGGCGCGTATGGTTCCACCAGTCAGCTGCCGTTTTATGATAACTTCTATGGTGGCGGTTTCGGCTCGATACGCGGTTACAAGGATAATACGCTGGGACCGCGGGCACTGCAGTCCGATGGTGATTATGATCCGATCGGTGGTAACGTCATGGTGGAAGGTGGTGTTGAACTGTTGTTCCCGCTGCCGTTCGTTAAGGATCAGCGTTCGATGCGCACCGTTCTGTTCCTGGATGCCGGTAACGTCTTTGATACGGATTGCAGTACCGCAAAAGACAGTAATGGCAAGGATCAGGTCAAAATGTGCTCCAAGCCAGCCTTTGGCGATCTGCGCTACAGCGCCGGTGTGGGCTTGACCTGGATTACACCGCTGGGACCGTTGACCTTCAGTCTGGCGAAAGCGCTGAATAATAAGGACGACGATGAGACCCAGATCTTCCAGTTCTCTCTGGGAGCGCCGTTCTAACAGAGTGCTGACGTGAACTGATTATTCAGTTCCTGATGACTTTTTCGAGGCAAGGCAGTAGCCTTGCCTTTTGCTTGTTGTTTCACCCTGTTTGCTCAAGCACTGAAGTTGTCTGTCGGCAGGGATGAATCGATCGAATTAGGTAATAACAGGAGTTTCAATGTTGCGCAGTATCAAATATGCCCTGCTGGCCATGATTCTGGTTGCCCCATTGTCGCAGGCGGCCACCCCTAACCGTGTTGCGGTGGTCAATTCTCAGATGGCGCTGCTGGAATCTGCCGCGGCCAAGCAATATGCAAAGGTGTCCGAACAGCAGTTTGGTGAGCAAATCAATAAGCTGAAAGGGCTTGAGTCGCAATACGAGACGCTGAATGACAAGCTGAAAAAGGAAGGCCCCATGATGAGCGAGGCTGAGCGCGCCAAACTGCAGATGGAAATGCGTCGCAAGAAGGAAGACTGGGAATATCAGGCGCGTCAACTTCAGGTCGAAAAGAATGAGTCTGACCAGAAAGAGCTCGCCAAATTGCAGCCGCAACTGGAAGAAGCAATTCAGGCTGTTGCCAAAAGCGAAGGGTATGATGTTGTCATTGAGCGTGCTGCCGCGCGCTTTGTTAAGCCAGAAAATGACGTAACCCGTAAGGTTATCGACAAGCTGAACCGGCTGACCGCCAAACAGAAGTAAGCAGACAGAAAGTAGTACTCCCTGTGATGAAAGCCGAAAAACACTTCACCCTGGCCGAACTGGCGGAATTTCTCTGCGCGGATGTTCAGGGTGATAGCACCATTGTGATACATCGACTCGCAACGCTTCACGAAGCGGGCAAGGGTGCACTCACTTTTCTGTCCAATCCGGCCTATGAGAAGTTTCTGTCGAGTACAGAAGCGTCTGCAGTCATTCTGAGTCCGGAAATGGCAGAGCAGTATGAAGGTAATGCGCTGGTCGTTAAGAATCCTTATCTCGGGTATGCCCGTGTTTCCCGTCTGTTTGAACCTGAGCCGGTCGAATACGTTGTTCATCCGACGGCTTGGATTGATGAAACGGCTGAGATCAGTTCTGAGGCTAGTATTGGGCCACAGGTGACGATTGAGGCTGGGGCGTCTGTGGCTGCCGGAGCCCGGATTGGCGCCGGTTCTGTCATCGGTCGTAACAGTATTATCGGGAAGGATACGGTTCTAAATCCTAACGTTACCATTTGTCACGGAGTTGTTGTGGGTGACCGCTGTATACTGCACAGCGGTGCCGTGCTGGGTTCGGATGGCTTTGGGTTTGCCCATAATGGCCAGAGCTGGGTCAAGATTGCACAACTGGGTGGTGTTGTCGTTGGCGATGATGTTGAGATTGGCGCTAATTCCGCTATTGATCGTGGTGCGCTTGCAGATACGGTAATTGGCAATGGCGTGATTATCGATAACCATGTGCATGTGGCCCACAATGTGGTCATTGGGGATAAGACGGCGATTGCCGGTTGTACCGGTATCTCCGGTAGTACCAAAATCGGTCGCAACTGTATTATTGCGGGCGGTTGTGGCATTGCTGGTCATCTGGAAATTACCGATGGCGTACATCTGGCAGCCATGGCGATGGTTACCAAGTCCATCCTGAAGCCCGGGCAGTATTCTTCAGGTTCTGTCGGTTGTATGCCGGTGCGTGAGTGGCGCAAGAATACGGTGCGCTTCCGCCAGCTGGATGATATGGCCAGACGTCTCAAGGATCTTGAGAAAAAATTGGATTGAGATCCATGAAACCCGATACCTTGAAACGTATCGGGTTGTTTTCCGGTTCCTTCCCTGATCGGCATCCGTTGCTGGCTGCAAGCCAAACGTTCTGCACGGTGATTATCTGCTTCTTCGGAGAAATGGTTCGCACATGATGCGTATAGATGAGATCAAGGCGCTCTTGCCCCAGCGTTACCCCTTTTTGCTGGTTGACAGGGTTGTCGACATCGACTTGGAAATGAACACCATCGATTGCTACAAAAATGTCACGGCGAATGAAGATTTTTTCAATGGCCATTTTCCCGGTCATCCCGTGATGCCTGGTGTGCTGATTATTGAGGCCATGGCGCAGGCGGCGGGTCTGTTGGGGTTCACTATGGCGGGTAAGACTGGCGGGGAAAACTCTGTCTATTATTTCGCAGCGGCCGATAAAGTCCGTTTCCGTCAGCCGGTTGTGCCCGGTGACCGGTTGCAACTGATTGCCGAGTACCTGGGCTGTAAAAGAGATATCTGGAAATTTTCCTGTAAAGCACTGGTTGATGGTAAAATAGCGAGTTCTGCTGTTATTACCTGTGCGAAAAAGGATATCTGAACTTGATCGACTCCCGTGCAATTATTCACCCGTCCGCGCAGCTGGACCGTGATGTTGAAGTAGGGCCGTTCACCGTTATCGGTCCTGATGTCGAAATCGGGGCTGGTACAAAGATTCATTCCCATGCAGTGATCAAGGGCCCGACACGCATCGGCAAAAACAATACGATTTTTCAGTTTGCATCTGTCGGCGAAGATTGCCAGGACAAGAAATATGCCGGTGAGCCCACCCGGCTTGAGATCGGTGATAACAACGTCATCCGTGAAGGTTGTACGATTCACCGTGGCACGGTGCAGGACCAGAGCCTGACGAAAATTGGTAGCAACAATTTGCTGATGGCTTATGTGCATGTCGCCCATGACTGCATGGTGGGTGATCATTGTATTTTTGCTAACAACACAGCTATTGCCGGTCATGTGATTGTTGGTGACGGTGTGATTCTCGGTGGTCTGACCACCGTGCACCAGTTCTGCCAGATTGGCGCCTACAGCATGAGCGCTGCCCACAGTGCCATTTTCAAAGATGTTCCCGCCTTTATCATGGTCAGTGGTAATCCCGCTGAAGCCCACGGTATGAACTTCGAGGGCATGCGTCGTCGAGGGTGGAGTGATGAGGTCATCCGCAGCCTGCGTCAAGCGTACAAGGTGATTTACCGTCAGGGATTGAAAACCTCCCAGGCGGTTGAAGTCCTTCAGGGCATGGCGGCGGAAACCACCCAGGTACAACTGCTGGTGGAATCGCTGCAGTCATCCACCCGGGGGATTACCCGCTAAGGTTCTCTGACCTGCAGGGATATTCTGGATGACAAAACCCGTTACGATTGCCATTGTTGCCGGCGAAGCTTCCGGCGATATTTTGGGGGCTGGTCTGGTTCGTGCCCTCAAAAAACGCTTGCCGCATGCTCGATTTGTGGGTATTGGTGGGCCTGATATGCTGGCGGAAGGCTTTGTAAGCCTGTTTCCCATGGAGCGGCTATCAGTCATGGGGCTGGTGGAAGTGCTTGGCCGCCTTAAGGAATTGCTCCATATCCGCAAGACGCTGGTTGAGTATTTCTGTGCCGAAAAGCCGGATGTGTTCATCGGCATTGATGCACCTGATTTTAATCTCCCGCTTGAACAGAAACTCCATGATGCCGGCATCGCAACTGCCCATTATGTGAGTCCTTCTGTTTGGGCCTGGCGCCAGAAGCGTGTGCTGAATATCAAACAGTCGACGGATCATATGCTCACATTGCTGCCGTTTGAGGCGCGTTTCTATGAAGAGCATGCGATCCCCGTCACCTTTGTTGGCCACCCGTTAGCCGACAAAATACCGCTGGATATTGATGTGTCCGGTGCCCGGGAAGCATTGGGTTACAATGCTGATGATCAGCTTGTTGCACTGATGCCAGGCAGTCGCGGTGGTGAGGTTAAACGACTCGGGCCGTTGTTCCTCCAGACTGCACAGTTTATGCTGCAACAGCAGCCGCAGTTAAAATTCGTTATTCCCTGTGCCAATGCACAGCGTCGGGAGCAGTTGGAGCAGTATTTGGCAGATATGCCAGATATGCCCGTTCAATTGTTAGATGGTCAGTCACACCAGGCCATGGCCGCAGCAGATGCCATCCTGATTGCGTCTGGCACGGCGACGTTGGAGGCGATGTTGCACAAGAAACCGATGGTGGTAAGCTATCGAGTGGCCTGGCTGACATACCAGATCTTGCGGCGTATGGTGAAATCGGAATGGGTATCACTGCCTAACCTTCTGGCAGGAAAAGCATTGGTGCCTGAAATTCTTCAGGACGAAGCGACACCTCAGCGCCTCGCCCAGGAAACCCTGGATGCCATGGAAAACAATGCGCGTCACCGTGAACAGGCTGATCAATACATGGCGATGCATCAAACGTTACGGCGAAATGCCAGCGAGCAGGCGGCAGAGGCTGTGATGGGTTTATTAAAGAAACAGAGAGGCATTGCCTGTGCAACAGAGTGAACTGTCTTTTTTTGTTTCCGATGATGAAGCTGTTGTGGCCGGTGTGGATGAAGTTGGCCGTGGTCCGCTCTGTGGTCCTGTCGTTACAGCAGCTGTGATTCTTGATCCTTCGCGCCCCATAGAAGGTCTGAACGACTCCAAGAAGCTCACTGAAAGTCGCCGTGAAGCCTTGTTCGATATTATCATGGAGCGGGCGTTAGCTTGGTCGCTGGGGCGTGCTGAGGTTGAAGAGATTGACCAGCTGAACATCCTGCATGCCACTATGCTGGCCATGCAGCGGGCTGTTGCCGGATTGTCTGTAAAACCATCCCTTGCACTGATAGACGGTAATCGTTGCCCGAAATTGCCCTGTGCTGCGGAATCTGTGATCAAAGGCGATAGTCGTGTGCCGGAGATCGCTGCGGCTTCTATTCTGGCCAAGGTGACCCGAGACAGGGAAATGCTGGAGATGGATCGACAGTATCCAGGCTACGGTATTGCCAAGCACAAGGGCTACCCGACGAAAGAGCATCTTGAAGCCCTGGTAAAACTGGGCGTGACGCCGCAGCACCGTCGCTCGTTTAAACCGGTGCGTGAGCTGGTGGAAAATCTGCCGGCGTGATCATCCTTTCATCAGTCGACGCTGTGTTATTCACCTCAGTCGGCTGATAGACTAACCTGATTCTGTTCTTCATCCCCCGGGCCTGTGTTTCATGACAACCCAGTTTGTTCATCTTCGTCTGCACTCTGAATTTTCCCTGGTTGATGGCCTTATCCGGATTAAATCCCTGATTGGTGCCGTGGCTGACCGAGGTATGGCGGCTGTAGCGGTGACAGATCAGTCCAACATGTGCTCGCTGGTACGCTTTTATCAGTCAGCCCAGGGCACAGGCATCAAACCAATTTGTGGCTGTGATGTCTGGCTGGAAAACAGTGATCCAACGGAGTCGCCTACCCATCTGACGCTGCTCTGCATGAACGAGCAGGGTTATCGAAACCTGATGGAGCTGGTCGCGCAGAGTTTCCAGACCAACCAGCATCAAGGTAAGGCGCTGGTCAAACGACAGTGGGTCTTTGAAAAATCAGAGGGATTGATTGCGCTTTCCGGGGCAAGTCAGGGTGAAATTGGGCAGAAACTGCTGGCAGGGCATCCTGATGAGGCAGAAAACCTGCTTAAAGATTGGCAGGCTGCCTTTGGCGATCGCTTTTATCTTGAATTGCAGCGCACAGGCCGTCCCGGTGATGAGAGTTACCTGCATGCGGCAGTTGAACTGGCGTCGCGCTGCCAGTGCGCGGTGGTGGCTACCAATGATGTGATGTTTATGGACCGGGATGATTTTGATGCCCATGAAGCCCGGTTCTGCATTGGTGAGAGTCGGGTATTGGATGATCCCCGACGCCCCCGGCCTTATAGCGAAGAACAGTATTTCAAAACACCAGAGGAAATGATTGAGCTCTTTTCCGATATTCCTGAAGCTATCGCGAATACGGTTGAGATTGCCAAGCGCTGCAGCGTCCATGTGCCTCTGGGGACTTATCATCTTCCGGAATACCCTATTCCGGAAGGAAAGACCATGGACGAGTTTTTCCGGGAATTTTCTGCTCAGGGTCTGGAAGAACGGCTGGAGATTATTCTCGACAAGAATGATCCGGAGTATGAAGCCAAACGGCAGGTTTACTACGATCGCCTGAATTTCGAGCTGGACATTATCCTGCAGATGGGGTTCCCCGGTTACTTCCTCATCGTTATGGACTTTATCCAGTGGTCTAAGAATAACGGCATTCCGGTAGGACCCGGCCGGGGTTCCGGTGCCGGCTCGCTGGTGGCCTATGCCCAGAAGATCACCGACCTGGATCCGTTGGAATACGACCTGCTGTTCGAACGATTCCTGAATCCTGAACGGGTTTCCATGCCTGACTTTGATGTCGACTTCTGCATGGATAACCGGGATAAGGTGATTGATTATGTGTCACGGACTTACGGTCGTGATGCGGTCTCCCAGATCATTACCTTCGGTACCATGGCGGCCAAGGCGGTGGTCAAGGATGTTGCCCGGGTGCAGGGCAAGTCCTACGGAATGGCCGATCGCCTGTCTAAGCTGATCCCCTTTGAAGTCGGCATGACGCTGAAAAAAGCGTATGACCAGGAAGAAGGGCTGCGTGAATTCCTTGAACATGATGAGGATGCCCAGGAAGTCTGGGAAATGGCGCTCAAGCTCGAAGGCATTACCCGAAATGTGGGTAAACATGCCGGTGGTGTTGTTATTGCACCAACAAAGCTGACAGATTTTTCCCCGCTGTATTGTGATGAAAGCGGCCATGGTCTGGTTACACAGTACGACAAGAATGATGTTGAAACAGCCGGATTGGTTAAATTCGACTTTCTTGGGTTGCGGACGCTGACGATCGTTGACTGGGCGCTGAAAATGATCAATCCGCGCCTGGAGAAGCAGGGGCAGCCTCCCGTCGATATCATGCAGATCGACCTGGAAGATAATGCCTCATACACCCTGTTGAAGAAGGCAGAAACGACGGCAGTCTTCCAGCTTGAATCCCGGGGTATGAAAGACCTTATCAAGCGCCTGCAGCCAGACTGCTTTGAAGATATCATCGCTTTGGTAGCACTATTCCGCCCCGGACCCTTGCAGTCCGGCATGGTGGACAACTTCATTAATCGAAAGCATGGTCGTGAAGAGTTGTCCTACCCGGATGCCCAGTATCAGCACGAATGGCTCAAGCCGATCCTGCAACCGACCTACGGCATTATCCTCTATCAGGAACAGGTCATGCAGATTGCCCAGGAGCTTGCAGGCTATACTATGGGTGGTGCGGATATGCTGCGTCGGGCCATGGGTAAGAAAAAACCGGAGGAGATGGCCAAACAGCGCTCGGTGTTTGAAGAGGGCGCCAAGGGCAAGGGTGTCGACCCCGAACTGGCCATGAAGATCTTTGACCTGGTGGAAAAGTTTGCCGGTTACGGTTTTAACAAATCGCACTCTGCCGCCTATGCCCTGGTCTCTTACCAGACGCTCTGGTTGAAAACCCATTACCCTGCGGAATTTATGGCGGCGGTCATGTCGTCGGATATGCAGAATACCGACAAAGTAGTCACCTTCATTGAAGAGTGCCGGAATATGGGCCTAAATGTCCTGCCGCCTAATGTGAACAGCGGAAGCTACATGTTTGGTGTTAACGACGACGGTCATATTGTTTACGGGCTTGGTGCCATCAAAGGTGTTGGTGAGGGTCCGATTGCGGCCATTGTGGAAGCAAGAAAGGAGGGTGGTCCGTTTAAAGATATTTTTGATTTCTGTCAGCGTATAGATAGCAAGAAAGTCAACAAGCGTTGTCTAGAAGCGTTAATCCGTTCCGGTGCGCTGGATATGCAAGGGCCGTATCCTGGCAAGAAAAAACAGCTCAACCTTAATCGGGCAGTGCTGGACGCCAGTATGGAAGAAGCGGTTAAGGCTGCTGAACAGTCAGCTCGTAGTCTCGACAGCGGTCTCGGTGATTTGTTCGGTGGATTGGTGCCGGAAGAAGATACTGACGCTTATGGTAACTATGGTCGCGTCAGGGAGTGGGCCGACAAAGAACGCTTGCGCGGTGAAAAGGATACTCTGGGCCTGTACCTGACGGGGCACCCGATCGATGAGTATGAGAAAGAAATACGACACTTTGTTCGTAACCGGGTTGTGGATCTTCAGCCTGGCAGGGATAAGGTGAATATTGCCGGTCTTATCGTTGCGCTGCGTGTCATGAAGAACAAGCGCGGCGATAAGATGGGCTTTATTACCCTGGATGATCGCAGTGGGCGGATTGAAGTCTCGGTCTTTGCCGATACCTTCAACAAGTTCCAGCACTTGCTGACCAAAGACACGCTCATTGTTGTCGAGGCTGAGGTCAGTTTTGATGATTACTCTGGGGCGTTGAAAGCGGTCGCGAGAAACGTGCTCAGTCTGGTGGATGCTCGCTCGCACTATGCCAATGAGCTAGAGATTGTGCTGGATTACGCCAGTTGCACTACCGGCTTCGAGCGTCGTCTCCAGCAGTTGTTCAGTGACCATTCTGGTCAGACACCGGTTAGTGTGCAGTATGAAGGTTCAGATGCCCGGGCGCGTGTTCGTCTCGGTGATCAGTGGCAGGTGAGTCCCAGTGATGAGCTGGTGCAAATGCTGAAAGATCAATTTGGCAAGGATCAGGTCAGCGTCATTTATAACTGACAGCTCAAGTTACGCACAAGACTGAAAATACGGCATTATTGCCGGTATGAAACACGATCTGATTGAGCTGTACTCTGACTACCTTCTGTCCTCTTTTGGCAAAACAACCGCAACCGGTTTGT
>MUIA01000055.1 GCA_002084115.1 Oceanospirillales bacterium LUC14_002_19_P2
AACCCTCTCCCTGAAACTGAAGGTCAATCATTTTCAGCTCAGGGCGAAGATTTACATGACCGCTCTGCGGGCATCATTCGAGCAGCTAAGGTTATTCGTTACTGCGTAACTTGAGTTATTGATTAGCCGGCGGCTTGAGTGCAATCGTAACCCGACGATTTTCAGCACGTCCTTCCGGTATTTTATTGGAAGCAATTGGCTGACTGGATCCTACACCGTAGGCTGTAATGCGAGTGGAAGGAATCCCCTGCCCGATCAGGTAATCTGCCACACTGTTGGCCCGATTCTTCGACAGCGGCATGTTAATGCGTTTTTCATCACCGGTTGAGTCGGTATGACCGACTACAACGATGGTGTTGTTATCATACTCTTTCATCACTCTCGCTACAGAGCCCAGCACCGGGTAGAAATCCGCACGGATGTTGGCCGAGCTGGACGCGAACGTGATATTACCGGGCATGATCAAATTCAGCTGATTGCCTACGCGCTGCACCTGAACACCGGTACCCCGTAACTCCGCACGCAGCTTGTTTTCCTGCTGATCGACGTAATACCCATACCCACCACCGGCAGCCGCACCTAATGCAGCACCGGCCAATGCGCCATCCTTACCGTTCGCCAGTCCGCCAACAACCGCGCCAGCCAAGGCTCCCAGGCCACTGTACTTCGCAGATTTCTGGGTTTCCTGCTCACCCGTGTAGGGATTAGTTGTCTGACAGCCGGCAAGTACAGCACCCACTAAGACGACAGCAGTCAGCTTCTTCAATGCAAAATGTGATTTGGCAACTGTCATTGCACGTTAACCTCTAATAACCATATTCTCGCGAATTTCTTCACCAATAGTTGTATCTGGACCATGTCCTGCAACCACTACGGCCTCTTCATCCAATGTATAAAGTCGCTGACGAATGGACCGTTCAATGGTTGGGTAATCACCGCCCCACAGGTCAGTCCGGCCAATCGCACGACGGAACAGTGTGTCGCCGGCAATCAACAGTTTATGATCAGCAAACCAGAAACTCATGGAGCCCGGACTGTGTCCCGGCGTATGCATGGCAACGCCACAACAGCAGGCCAGCTCTTCATCATCATGTAACCAGAAGTCAGGACCAGGTACGGGACGATAGGGGACGCCAAACATACGACACTGGGTTTCCAGGTTATCCCAGAGGAATTTATCCTCCTTGTGCAGATGGATGGGTGCCCCAGTTTTCTCTTTCAGCTCGCCGCTGGCCAGAAAGTGATCCAGGTGAGCATGGGTATGGATGAGTGCTACGATCTGAAGATTATGTGCCCTTACCTTCTCAAGGATCAGCTCGGCATCACCACCGGGGTCAACCACAATCCCTTTCCCCGTCACCGAGTCACCGATAATCGTACAGTTACATTGCAGGGGACCGACCGGAAAGGTTTCCCTGATCATTCCAGACGTCTGATTCATTCGCGTTCCGCTTTACTCATCGTTAAACGGGTTGATTTTATCAACCCCCAGCCCAAATCAAACCCGGGAGGATACTACAAAGCCTCTGAAAAATTATGCCAAAGTCTGTCAATCACTCGATAAAAAAACGCACTGCAACCAATAAAAGTGAACACCCACAAACCCATGACATCACACTCATTGACTATACGCGCTGAAAAAACAGTCAATCACTGACACTTTTTGTAGTGTAAATTAACCGCACAACGTCGATGTTTTCAGTTCATTCTCCAAACCCGAGACAGCCCACAAATCTTACGACTCACCAACACAGGGTTTCTAGAACCTGCCTCTAACGCCCACATTGCATGCGAGATCATGCGTTATGACTTGTATTTTCAATCTGCGTCTACTCTCCGCGCTTTTATTACCCGTTATCGGCATACTGCCTGACACCACACATGCCCTCTCCCTACATTGCTGCCGGTGTTAACCAACACGGTCTGGCAGTCGTGCAAAATGAATCTGCCTCAATCAAGAATGCCAGTCATTGCAATGATGGTGACCAATCCGCTGCCATTTACGCCATTCTTGAAAACTACCAATCAGTCGAAGAAGTAAGCAAAGCCAAACAAAAACTGTTTGCTGATGGCTTGGCGAATTTTCTGATTATTGGCGACAAACATGAAGCCATGTTTGTCGAGGTTGGCAGTGAAGACCAGTATGAATATCAGGGCTTAAAGCTCTAAATAACACTTTGATCACAATGATTGAAGTGGTTATAGTTTTCCGGACACACAAACAAGGGTAATCTTGAAGCCCTATTAAGGTGTGTGAGCATGTCGGAAAAGAAAGTAAAAAATTACACTTCTGAGTTCAAGGAATCTGCCGT
>MUIA01000255.1 GCA_002084115.1 Oceanospirillales bacterium LUC14_002_19_P2
CAATATTCTCAAAACCTTCGGGTAACTGTGGTCGGCGAGACATCGTTTCAAAGAGAATTCGTTGATGATGCCTAAGGATAGCTGGCATCAGGCTTAGGACTTAGAAAATACGATTGGTATAAGGACAGGTATTCGAGTCTCCATTAATTCCAGGGATACCTGACGCTCAAAACAGTGTCAGTTCAACGACATCAGGTAATTTCATGACCACCCACTTACCCAAAGCCACCATTATTCGTTATCCCCAAGGGGAGACCAGCGGAACGGGAACCGTAGCAAAGACCGTCCCACTGGATGGCAACCGAAGTGCAATCCTGGTAGACAACACCCCCTTCCACCCGGTCGACTACCAGTGGCCGGACCAGCCCGCCGACCGCAGCGAGATATACTGCGATGGTATGGTTTACCCTGTCGTATCCTGCGTCACTGGCGCTATTAACCTGGAAGATGACACGCTTTACCTGGATACCGATATCCCGGTCAAAAAAGGTGCTGACGGCTGGTGTTTTGTGGTCGCACATGTGATTGACGGCACACCGGACCTGGACGGCAAAACGGTTCAGCTTCAGGTGGATGCGTCCTACCGCCATGCCCTGGATTGCGGCCACAGCGCCTGCCATATCGCAGCACTGGCGTTGAATCGTGCCCTACAGGGTTACTGGCGAAAAGACCCGGGACGACACGACGCACTGGGGCAGATCGATTTTGATCAGCAGGCTATCACTCTTTCGTCGATCGGTGAGTATCAGAGCACTGACCGTTATCGCTGCGGCAAATCGCTGAAAAAAAAAGGCCTGAATGCAGCCGATGTTTTCACCGACTTAAACGACATTGAAAAAGCCGTTAACCAACAGCTGGCTACCTGGCTCGAAGAAGGGGGTGAGATCCATGTTCGTTGTGAAGGGGAAACGCTGACCGACCGTCGATATTGGGAGTGCCAGCTCGACCAGGAAAACAAGTTGACAATTCCCTGCGGCGGCAGTCATGCGAATACACTGGGAGCCCTTGGCAAAGTCACTGTGTCAATGCACGTGCTGGACGAACAGACGTTTGAAGTCATCACGCGCTGCCAGCCATAAATCAAACAGGGCATACGCCCTGTTTGATGGTTTGACCCAGTCAGAACCAGCGCGCTATCGGCTCCGGTGCGGTGATCAGCGGTTGAACGGCGGTTGTCGAACAGGCAATACCGTTTTTCTGCAACAGCTCACAGGCATACAGAGCGATTTCATAATGGGTATGGGCGCTGGGATGGACGGTATCAAAAAAGAAATGGTCATCCGGATTGGAACACATGCCTATGCCCTGCCCGTCCGCAGCGGCACTGGCGACGTGAGCCGCATCCGCCAGCGACGGGTTCTGGAGAATATGATTTACCAGGGATTCTTCTGCACTCTCCTTGCTTCTGTTAACAGTTGGCAACCCGGGCGTACTGTCCAGACAGGCTTTATCCGTGACAATGCCTCGCTGGGCTGCGCCGGCCAATAGCTGGGTCAGCATGGCAGCAGCATCCAGTTCAATCAAAGCAACATCCGGATAGCGGGTTCGCAACTGGGTCAGTGACTGCTTCAGCTCACGGTTATTGGTTGCAATGGCATTCGCCATCCACGCCTGAAGATGCTTTGGTGCCTCACGATAACGGGGAGTCAGGCTGATATCCGGCAAATTAATCACCACCACGTGTTTTGCACCCAACCGAATCAGTCGTGTGATATCCGCCGTGTATTTGTTCACGACCTGTTGCGAATCGGGCCACTGGTTGAGGTAGTCGTTGGCACTGTTGAAGAAAATCACCAGCGTTGAGTCACTGTCGACCGTGTCAGCCTGTTCTGCCCAGACACTGACGATCAGTCCTTCACACGGCGGCACCAGACTGCCGGAGACAAACTCCTCGGCCATACTTTCCGGCCCGCTGCAGATATGCATCAGGTCGCCCAGGTGATCCATCTTTTGGGTGGAGCACAGCGTCCAGCTACCCGCCATGGCCCGGTTATCCAGTTCAGCACCCAGCATCCGGTAGAGATACAGTGGCCAGACCCCCTTGTAATCGGTACCACCGGAAAACATGCCGGTCAGGTAATAATGCGGATCCGGCAATATCGGGATCGGAAGTTTCTTTGTCATATCCAGCAAAGCATCCAGTGCATGCTTTTCCAGACTGGTTAATTCATCCCTCAACCACTCATGATGGGTCAGTTCCGCATAGCCCGGCACATCCTGCTTCAGGGCATTATTCAGGAACGGCTGCAGATTCATCATCGGCTGGCCGTTCGCCGTATGCCCTTTCAAGGTATTCAACAGCTTCCAGGTGGAGTAAGTGCCATTACTGTCAGAAAGGCTGTCGCCAAACACCAGCACTTTTTTGATCTGGAGCCCATCTGCCTGACTGAAAAACGACAGGAGACAAAAGAAAAATAGCGAAAGAAGGCAACGCATATTAACAAAGAAAGGTTTCACGATAAGTATCCTGAACAACCCGGTACGTATAAGAAAATAGTCGTATAAAACACATTCCTCCATTCCCGCATCGGCAACCACAACAGTCGTGATTTACCGCATGGCATTGGCGTCCCATCAGGCATACCATGTCGCAATTTTTTTGAGCCACTGACCGGACCCCTGCCGTGACTATCGACCTTCTGGCGCTCCTCAACCAGAGTTCTGAGCTACTTCTGTTTGTTATCCTGGGTATTGGTTTGCTGATTGGCAAACTGTCAATTGGCTCTTTCAAGCTCGGAGCGACGATCGGGGTGCTGGCGACGGCACTGGCGTTCGGTGAGATGGGGTTCTCCCTGCCACCCGGTATTGAAAGCGTCGGTTTCATGGTCTTTATCTTCTGTGTAGGAGTCGAAGCCGTGCCCCACTTTTTCAGCGTCTTTCTGCGGGATGGCAAGTACTATGCGTCACTGGCCCTGTTCCTCACTGGTACCACCTTCGGCCTGACCCTGCTGATGTCACAACTGTTTAACTTTGACAAAGGTCTTACCGCCGGTCTGCTCGCCGGGTCACTGACCTCCACTCCCGCTCTGGTCGGTGCACAGGAAGCCTTGAAAAGCCTCAGCAATCCGGAGGTGGTCAGTCAGCTCAGCAAGTTGCAAGACAACATGAGCATCGGCTACGCCCTCACCTACCTGGTCGGTCTGGTCGGTTTAATGCTGGTTGTTCGGTACCTGCCGCGCATTGCCCGTATCGATTTGCCCGACGCCGCCAGTACCATTGCCCGGGAACGGGGAATAAACGACAGTGAGAGCCAAAAAACCTATCTGCCCATCATCCGTGCCTACCGCGTCAGCAAGGATCTGGCGGCGGCCTTTGCCGGCCAGAACCTGCGTGAAGTCGGCATCTACCGCCGCACCGGTTGTTATATCGAAAGAATCCGGCGCAAAGGCATTCTGGCCGAACCTGCCGGCGACGCCATGTTGCAGAAGGGTGATGAAATCGCCCTGTTGGGTTACCCGGATAGCCACGCCCTGCTCGACCCGCTGTTTCGCGAAGGCAACGAGGTCTTTGACCGGGACCTGCTCGATATGCAGATTGTCACCGAGGATATCGTGGTCAAGAACGATCAGTTGGTCGGAAAACACCTCAGTGATCTGAACCTGACCGAGGCCGGCTGTTTTCTGAACCGGATTACCCGTTCCCAGATAGAAATGCCGGTTGAGCGGGATATTCTGCTGAACAAAGGGGATGTGCTACGCATCAGTGGCGAAAAACGACGAGTGGCCGCCCAGGCCGACAAGATTGGTTTTGTCAGCATCCACATTCGTGTGACCGACCTGGTCGCCTTTTCCACCTTTCTGGCCATTGGACTGCTGATCGGGCAGATCACACTGCGATTCAACAACTATGACTTTACGATCGGTAATGCTACTGGCCTGCTGATTTCCGGGATCATGATGGGTTATCTCCGCGCCATTCACCCCACCATTGGACACGTACCGGAAGCAGCACTGCGCCTGTTAAAAGACCTTGGCTTGCTGGTGTTCATGGTCGGGATCGGTTTGAATGCGGGACGGGGTATTCTGGAATACATGGGTCAGGTCGAACCGATGATCATTGCATCCGGCCTGGTGGTCAGCACAGTGCCTGTGATTTTGTCGTATATCTTTGGCCGTTATGTCCTGAACATGAACCCTGCCCTGCTGCTCGGCGCCATTACCGGCGCACGCACCTGCGCACCCGCCATGGAAACACTCAACGATATGTCCCGCAGTTCCAATCCCTCACTGGGCTATGTGGGCACCTATGCACTGGCTAACGTATTGTTCACTGTGGCTGGTTCGTTGATTGCCACGCTGTTCTAATAACGTCTCAGCCCCCTGTCATTGCCCTTCATGATATTCAGCAGATGTTACCGGGCGAGCATTCTCGCTACCGGCAACATCCTGCTGAGATACCGAGCTGGCACAAGGCCAGTCCCCGGCAAGGCGAGTCTGTAAAGCTGGAAGCAATCGACCCGTCGTGTGTAGCAAACGATATTGATCAATCGCCAGGTCATGATCTGCCGTCGTATACCGGTTCTGAGCCGCGAAACTTTCCTGCTGGCTGTCCAGCAAATCGATCAGTGTACGTTTACCCACCAGAAACTGTTTTTCGTACAGACTGCGAGAACGATCAGCCAGCGAAACATGGTTCTTCAGCGGTTTGAGCCGGGTACGGCCAAACTCGACCGCCACCCACGCCAGCCGAACGGCTTCTTCCATATCTTCAATCTGGTGCTGCCTGTTTTCAATGGCCTCACTGACTTCATGGCTGGCCTGCTGTCGCCGGGCAGTATCGGCTCCGCCATTGAACAGGTTATAGCGAATGTTCAACAATGCTGATTCGTCGTATTCCGTACCTTTAACACCATCCCTATCCTTAGCCCAAGACGTTCCCAGGGTGACATCTAGCTCAGGCAAATAGCCGCTTTTGCTCGCATAATAAACAGCTTCCGCCGCCCGAATCTCAGCATCGGCTGCGGCAAGTGACGGATGACCTGTCATCAGTTGCTCAATCGCCATTTCCTGCCCGGCAGGTAGCCCTGCGGTCTGAGCCGGCCGGACAAAGACATCCGGTAAGGCACCCACCGTTTTATGGTAACGAGTTCGTGCATTTCTTAGTACGGCCTCTGCGCCTATCCGGTCAGCCTGGGCCAACATCAACCGCCCTTCAGCCTGGGCCAGATCGGCATCATTACTGACGCCCTTCTCGCCCTGCTTCCGGATCAGGGCCACCAGCCGCAGGTGTTCATTAAGATTGTTCTTGGCATGATCACGCAGGGTTTGCGCTTTAAGCACGTTAAGGTAAACCTCCGCCACTTCCAGTCCGAGGTTTTCTGCCGTCACACAAACCTGTTGCTCTGCCGCTTGCTGCCGGGCACTCTGTTGACTGACATCTTCCCGGGTCGCAAAACCATCAAACAGCATTTGCCGGGCGACCAGTGAAGCTTCTCGCCGAGTTCGCACCTGTGACTTGTCATCCGCACTGCCATTGCCATAAGCAGCAACTGTCTTTGTATTTCGACTGTTCTCATAACCAACCGACGCATTGAGATCAAGGGTGGGCAGGTAACCGGCACTGGCTTCCTGAACCGATTCACGCCGAGCCTCTGCCACAGCCATCGTCATACGAAGCTCTGGGTTATCCCGTAATGCTTCTGCGACGGCCTCCTGCAGCGTCATAGCCACACTGTTGCCGCCATGACCTGCCAAGGTGATCGCCAGTAACCATTCCCTGATCTTGGCATGTTGCATCATCTCCGCCTCCTGCGTTGCAACCGGACTTCCGAGTCGTGTCTACCCGGGTTATACGATCAATTGCCCGTTTGTGATCAGCTGTAACAGCACATCATCGCCGTTTAACAGGTTATCCCTGTTCTGGTCAGACCAGTGGTTTTCATCCAGCCCCTGAAACTGCACCACCAGCTGATGGGTTTCGCCTTCGGCCTGTGCATTCACCTGCAGGGTGGTTTGTTGCTGTTCACTATCAATAACAGCCGTGACGCCCTGCCCCTTCAGGGACTGAAGCAGGTCGATGGGATCCAGATCAATGCCATTGGAAAAGTCCAGCAGTTCAGAGAAATCCAGCCTGTCAGCATCACTGCCAGAGACGGCTGGCTGGCCCAGGGTAAAATCCAGAATACGATCCAGTTGATAGTGGTCTTCCTCGACGAGATCGGTCAGGCTGAACTGGAAATCATCACGTCCGGTACCTCCGGTCATCACATCGTCGCCCTGACCACCTATCAGTACATCATCCCCGCTGCCGCCATCCAGCGTGTCATCGTCTCGACCGCCCATTAGAAGATCACGACCCTCCCCTCCAAACAGCAGGTCATCACCACCACCGCCAATCAAGGTGTCATCACCCGCATCGCCGGAAAACGTATTGCTGTGGGCATCGTAATCAACGACCAAATCATGTCCACCGCCTGCGGCAAAATCATCATCCACATTGCCGCCATCCTTGAAATAATCATCCGCGGATGAACCGGATTGCGTGCCGTTTCTGTCGGTGATGCGATTCAGGTCTTCAGCAGCAATATGCGTCAACACTTCCCCACTGTCGGTAACGGCTACATCAACACTGCTGCTCACACGACTGCCGTCTGAATCCTCCACAGTAAAATCAAACGTCAGATCAATCGTGCTCTCCACATCGGCTGGCCGAAATACATATTCACCGGTCAAGTAATTCACTGTTAGCCATCCCGCAGTGATGTCTGGTGATGCCAGTACTTTGAACTGTGTAAAGGGTGCCTGAGGATTGGTGTTCAGTAGCTGTTCCCCCGCCCCGTCTCGAAGATCAACACTGTAGACTGTGACCAGCCCATCCCCGCCGATATCACGGCCAACCAGATCGCCTGTTGCGAGTCGCTGCGGTACAATCTCAATGAGTGCGCCTGACAGCGTATCAGACATATTTTCATCCAGTATTTGAGCACTACCGGGAAAGGCGATCTGTTCCAGATAGGCGAGATCAGGACCAGTGGGCATCTCCCCGGGCTCACTGGTCATGATGCCAATCGCATGGACGTCGTTGACACTGTGATTTTGAAGAAAGGTTTCCCATGCAACCTGATCGGGTCTGCCGGTACTACGAGAAGGTTCCCCCGCAGTAATAAAGTACATCGCATGATTATCTGCAGGATCAATCTGACCATTCTCTAAACCGGAGATAAAACCTTCCTCAGCCTCTTGCAAAGCACCTTTGTAGTAGGTGCCACCTTGAGGGTCAGAAAATACATCAATGGTATTCAAGGTCTGCAATACCGCATCATCCCCCGTATACCAGCCATAGGACTGATAATTACCACCACTGAACGTCACAACCTGAATAGCCAGATCAGACACAAACTGATAATGATTCAGCAGGTTTGCCAATGCCTCCTGCATGAGTTCCAGACCGGTCTTACCCGCGTCTTCTGCAGACGGCCAGCCCATGGGTTCCGATAAATCGAGCATCAATGTCAGGTTGAGTTTTTCTGTGACGCTGTCATCAATGCCGACGTCGTATGACTGCGGCTGCGGACGTCTGTCCTCTACGGTAATGATGGCATTCGCATTATGGGTATTACCCTGATTATCCGTGACCTGATATTGGACAGTGACCGTTTCTGTTTCACCCGCCTTCAGGTTGAAATCATTCCTCGTAGAGTAAGAGAGACGATTATCGACAATCGAGACCGTCCCCTTACCCTCTGCAATTTCTGTCCCTGTCTGCGGATCAACAATCACTGCCCGCTCAATAGTCAGTGATGCGGTCTCACTATCCTGTGACCTGTCATTGGCTAATACATCGATAATTAGTTCGCTGCTTTCCGATAGCAGGCCAGCATCATCGACTGCAATCCATGGGTTAATGTTTGATTCTGATTGATTCACATCATTGAGCGATGAGAATTGGAAACGACTCTCCTCTTGAAATGGCTTAGCATCCAGTAACCCATCACGCCCTGATATCTCATGTTCATTACCTGATACCGGTATCGGCTCAATAGATGGCCGCTCATCCGCCACTGCAAACGGAGATTGTGTATCTGTCAGATGAGTAAAACGACTAACGAGTAGCGGATCATTTGGGGGAGATTCCAATGATACTTCACGGTTTGATGGTGTACCCGCGAGCGGAGGGGGGAATAACAGAGAAGGATCGACACCATCAGCAATCAGTTGTTCAACCGACAAGGCAAGTTGCTGCCATAGTTCAGCCAATTCCAACTGCTGACCGGCAAGGATTTCAACAGTTTCACCATTGATCAAATCAAGATGGGCAGAACCATCCTGCAGGGCAATCAGGGTTTCGTCATTATATACCCGGTCACCAATTGACAATTGTCGTATTGAACCGTCCGCCGCCATGGCGCCGACATTGCCGGAAACATGATGAAGAGAACCTATCGTGACAACTGTGCCTGCATCCATGATGACAATCCCTGTCTCTCAACGTAGTACTGGTTCGAAAGTACAACTATGAGCATAGACAGGGATGCAGAGACCAGCCAAAGTCATGGGTGTTACGAAGCCTGGGCATGCTCCTCACGGATAATACCCAGCTTCTGCATACGCGACAGCAATGTGGTTCGTGGTAAAGCTAATTCACGGGCAACTGCAGACAGGTTGTGGTTGTGCCGTTTCACCGCTGTACGGATTAGTTGAGTTTCATAACTGGCCAGACTTTCTCGCAACGGTTTTGCGGCAGGTAACGGTAACGGTAACGCACCGCGATTATCCAGTCCGGATGCCAGGTCCGACAGACTGTCCGGCATCAGGGTGACGGTTTCCATGGTGGCGTCATGCCCCGCCAGTAATAGACTACGGCGAATCACATTTTCCAGTTCACGCACATTACCAGGCCAGTTATGCTGCTCCAGTTGTTGGATCGCGGTTTCCCCCAGGTGAGTCACTGCCGGATTCAAGGACGGGCCATACCGGGATACAAAACGCCGGGCAATAAGTCCAATGTCGTTCATTCGATCACGCAAAGGTTGTATCACAATAAAACCGACACTGATCCGGTAATACAGGTCTTCTC
Organism: Oceanospirillales bacterium LUC14_002_19_P2; assembly: GCA_002084115.1. Taxonomy (GTDB): domain Bacteria; phylum Pseudomonadota; class Gammaproteobacteria; order Pseudomonadales; family Endozoicomonadaceae; genus Kistimonas. The sequence continues at coordinate 9,016 of MUIA01000255.1, forward strand.
GCAGGTTGCCATCCCGCACAGCATCATACGGTGGCTGGTTCATGGCAGTAATCAGGCGGATATCCGCTTTCAACGGCTCCTGGCTTCCAAGCGGTCGGTAATAACCATCCTGCAAAACCCGTAGCAACTTACTTTGCAGGGTAATAGGCATGGAATTCAGTTCGTCCAGAAACAATGTGCCGCCATCCGCCAGCGCCAAAAGACCCTTGCGATTTTCCGCGCCGGTAAAGGCACCGCGAGTCGTACCAAAGAGCGTACTTTCGAGCAGGTTTTCAGGAATTGCCGCACAGTTCAAGCAGAGCATGGATCGCCCCGCCCGTGGACTCATGGTATGAGCCCGGCGGGCAAACAGTTCTTTACCCGTACCCGTCTCTCCGTAAATCAGTACAGGCAGTTCACTGGCGCCATAAATATCCACCGCCTCAATCTGCCGACGCATAGCCGGATCGTCACTGATAATCTCCGGGATTTCACGTTGTTTGTCGTGTTTATCCGGACCAGCCGTCAGAACCCGACCAATTTCAATGGCGCCGATAATGTCGCCACTTCGCCCATACAGTGGCATCGCACTGTGCATATAGTGCAACTGCTCTCCGGCCACACCATTGTATGCCTGGTAGTGATCGGTAAAACGGGACTGCTCTGACAGGCAGCGCAGTAACGTGCTGTCCTCTGTCTGCAACCAGGGACTGACCTCAAGGACATGGTGGCCCAGGATATTGTCCGGATCGACGCCATCCATTCGTGCACTCGCCCGGTTGTAATACACAAAATACCCGTCGCGGTCGACGATTGTGACCGGTTGTGCCAATGAATCCAGCACATGCTTCATGCTCAGAACAAGCCAATTCAGCTCTTCCACCCATCCCCCTTTATCGTTTTTTCGACAGATCTTGAACAACACCCTTTTATCAGCAGGCAACTTTTCCTGTCGTATTTTCGACTCCTGTCGAAAAACGGACAAAGCCATCGGCAATCATTGCTGAAAGCCGCGCCATCCTTTAGAAAAACCTCGAAAAACCGGACAAACAGCACCTTTTTCATGATCTGCATCAACAGTCACCGGCATCAGTTTGGCACGCATGTTGTTAGAGGAAGACGCGTAGATATAACGACGAAAAAGGTAGCAGTTCATGTTCAAGCACATCATCGCCCGTACCCCCTGTCGTGCATTGGTTGACGGCCTGAGTGAAGCTAACCTGGGAAAGCCCGATTACGCCAAGGCGCTGGAGCAGCACAGCACCTATATCCGCGCCCTGCAAACCTGTGGCGTAGACATCACCATTCTCCCGCCGGCTGAAGACTTTCCTGACTCGGTCTTTGTTGAAGCCCCTGCACTCTGTACACCGCACTGCGCCATCGTCACCCGCCCGGGTGCCGACAGCCGTCGCCAGGAAGCGGAACTGATTGCCCCGGTTCTGCACCGTTTTTACAAGAATGTAGAACGTATCGTTGAGCCCGGCACGCTGGATGCGGGTGATGTGATGATTGTCGGCAGCCATTACTACATTGGCAAATCCGCCCGCACTAACGAGGAAGGCGCGCAACAGCTGATCGCCATTCTGGAAAAACATGGCATGACCGGCTCTATCGTCACCCTCGAAGAAGTCCTGCACCTGAAAACCGGCCTGGCCTACCTGGAAAACAACAATCTGCTGGCGGCTGGCGAGTTTGTCACCAAGCCCGAATTCCAGAAATACAACATTATCGAGGTTCCGGTCGAAGAGTCCTATGCCGCCAACTGCATCTGGGTGAACGGCAAGGTCATCATGCCCTCCGGCTACCCCAACACCCGCGACAAGATTGCCGCCCTGGGATACGAAGTGATTGAACTGGACACCTCCGAATACCGCAAGGTAGATGGCGGTGTGAGCTGCATGTCTCTGCGTTTCTGAATCATCCCGGATGGTTCACACCCACAACAGGGATATCCGTGCATCCCTGTTCCCGCCCTTACCAACAGGCAGACTCGGAGTACACAATGACGCAGGGGCATGAGAAAAAACTGGGCGTTGTCACCATGACCGCCCTGGTGCTCGGCGCAGTGGTCGGCAGCGGCATTTTCAGCCTGCCACAGAATATGGCGGAAGGTGCCGCCGCCGGCCCTATCGTGATTGCGTGGGTCATTACCTTTATCGGTATGCTGGCACTGACGCGTATTTTCCAATGGCTTTCCCTGAACCGTCCGGATATTAACGACGGTGTTTACGGTTATGCCCGCACCGGCTTTGGTGATTATTTGGGGTTCAACGCCGCCTGGGGCTACTGGATCTCTGTCTGGGTGGGCAATGTCGGCTATCTGGTGTTGTTGTTCAGCGCACTCGGCTCCTTCTCTTCACTGGGTTTCTTTGGTGAAGGCAGCACACTCCCTGCAATGCTGTGCGGACTTGCGGTTCTCTGGACGCTACACAGTTTTGTCCTGCGAGGCATCCGGTCGGCGGCCATTCTCAACATCATTGTGACACTTGCCAAGATTGTGCCAATCTGTTTGTTCGTCCTTTGTGTCATGCTGGCGTTCAAGGTAGAAACATTCCAAATGGATTTCTGGGGGCACGAAGCCCTCGGCAGCATTACCGATCAGGTCAAGAACACCATGCTTTATACCGTCTGGGTTTTCCTGGGTATTGAGTGTGCGACCGTTTATGCCAGCCGAGCACGCAATATGAAGGTGGTCAGCCAGGCAACACTGTTAGGCTTTTTCATTACCATCTCGTTGCTGGTCTGTGTGTCAGTACTTTCTCTAGGGGTTGTACCTCAGGCGGAGCTGGCTACTATGCGCAATCCATCCATGGCGGCAGTCATGGAACGGGCTGTTGGTCTGTGGGGTGGGGTACTGATCAACCTGGGCCTGATCATATCCGTCAGTGGTGCATTGTTGGCCTGGAGCATGATCTCGTCTGAAATGCTGTACCTCGCGGGACGGGGAAAAGAGAATACGGCGCCCAACATCTTTGGTCGCCTGAACAGCCATGGCACTCCCGCGAATGCCATGTGGCTGACCAACGCCCTGATTTCACTGTTCCTGATCATTAACCACTTCAACGGTGCTGGTTACAACCTGCTGATCCAGCTGGCGTCCTCCATGGCATTGATTCCTTACCTGCTCTGTGCAGCGTTCGGATTGAAACTCGCGCTCAAAGCCGAAGCCCGCTCCATCACGCTGATTGGTCTAACGGCACTGGGCACGCTGTATGGCGCTTGGTTGATTTATGCTGGCGGTACAGAATTTCTTCTGCTTTACATGATCCTTTAGAGGCTGTCGCGAAACCAGTATCAACGGGTAATATACACACATCTGCAGATAGCCCGTAACGACCAATGACAACAAAGCAAAAAATTGACCTCTGCCGAACTCCACAATTCGATTTTT
>MUIA01000263.1 GCA_002084115.1 Oceanospirillales bacterium LUC14_002_19_P2
TTAACGGGGTAATCAAACGCATTATCTATAAAGCGTGTGGGTACAATGACCTGGATTACCTTTATCTGAAAATAAGACAGGAGGCTCTGAAATGATCCGCCAACCTGGAAAAGGGCCAGAAAATAATTGTCTGGCCTGTAACTTGCGTTACGGACATGCTGAAAAAGAACACAACAAGAAAAACACAATAAAAAACACAGGAATGGGACATGAAAGCAAACATTGATCACACCCCTGTTAAAAGCCGACGCCGTTCATGGTTGGCCGGGGCTGCCCTTGCTCTGGGCTCAATATCCACGATAGCGATGGGCGCCTCAACACTGGAGTCTGTAAAAGAGCGCGGCTATCTGCAGTGTGGTGTAAATACCGGGCTGCCTGGTTTTTCTGCGCCGGATGAGAAGGGCAACTGGTCAGGTTTGGATGTCGAGGTCTGTCAGTCAATAGCTGCTGCGGTACTTGGCGATAAGAGCAAGGTTCGCTATACCCCGTTGACCTCAAAGGAGCGATTCACCGCCCTGCAGTCCGGAGAAATTGATGTGTTGTCCCGTAACACTACCTGGACTCAGACCCGTGACAATACCCTTGGCCTTCATTTCGCCGGCGTCGCCTATTATGACGGCCAGGGATTTATGGTCAGTAAAAGTCTTGGGGTAAAAAGCGTACGTGAACTTGATGGTGCGGCCGTTTGTGTCCTTTCCGGCAGTACCACTGAATTGAATCTGGCGGATTATTTCCGTCAGCATGGTATGCAATATGAGGCGGTTAACTATGATACCGCTGATCAGACCGTTAAGGGTTTTGAATCCGGTCGTTGCGATGTGCTGACGGCTGACCAGTCAGGCCTTTATGGTCAGCGCCTGCGTCTGGCAAAGCCTGCCAATGCCGTTGTTCTGCCAGAAGTGATCTCCAAGGAACCACTGGGGCCGGTAGTGCGTCAGGGCGATGATCAGTGGCTCAATATCGTGAAATGGACCCTCTTCGCACTGGTCAATGCCGAGGAACTCGGTATCAATACCATGAATGTCGACAAAATGCAGAAATCCACCAACCCGGCAGTTGCCCGGTTTATGGGCTCTGATGGCCCCGGCGGCAAAGGGCTGGGACTGTCTGATGACTGGGCGTATCAAATCGTGAAACAGGTGGGTAATTACGGCGAAATTTTTGAGCGGAATGTGGGGGATAAATCACCACTTAAGGTATCTCGGGGCATCAACTCGCTCTGGAATCAGGGTGGGATTCTTTATGCGCCGCCTTTCCGGTAAGCATGTATGCCCGGTGGCTTCCGTTTAGTCGGGCTACCGGGAAGCTGCCAGCGGAGGTGTCACCCTTTCGCCGCTCCGAAGGGTCTTCCTGACCCTGCGGAGCTACCGCGGCAGTCCTTGCCGCTGCTGCAGAGTGACACCCCCGCTGGCAGCAGTACGTCACTGCTGTCGTCAGGTCATGCTGAGTCAGTGACAGTGAATAACACTAATAATGCGACAGTTGATGCCTCTTTTTGCCCTATGTCGCTCGTCGCTTTCGGATAGAACCAACATTGCATACCAGCTATTTTAAGAGGGAGCAGGAATGGGTGTAAAAGCTTCCCACAACAAGATGAAAACCCGTTTCTGGAATGATCCCGATAAACGCGCCCTGTTATTTCAGGTGATTGTGGCGGCAGTTGTCGCTTTCATGGTGATTGTGATTGTTGATAATACGGTCACCAACCTGGAAAAGCGTGGGATTACAACCGGGTTTGATTTTCTCGAGCAATCCGCAGGTTTTGGGATTACGCAAACCCTGATTGATTTTGATGAATCACATAGCTTTGGTCGTACGTTTATTGTTGGTCTGCTCAATACCATTCTGGTTTCAATCCTGGGCATAATTCTTTCGACAGTTGTTGGTTTTCTTGTCGGTGTTGGACGATTGTCGGGCAACTGGTTGGTTTCCCGCCTCTGTGGCACCTTCATTGAAATTTTCCGTAATATCCCCGTCTTGCTTCAAATCATGTTCTGGTATTTTGCGGTATTGAGAATTCTGCCATCACCGCGACAAAGCCTGTCATTGGGGGAGAGTATATTTCTCAATGTTCGAGGCTTGTATGTCCCTGAACCACTCTTTCAATCCGGAGCCGTCTGGCTGGCTGCCGCCCTGCTTCTGGCGATAGCTGCCAGTATGCTGCTTGTGTTCTGGAACAATCGCCGCCAGCGTAAGACAGGACAGACGTTCCCTGTTGCGATTGTATCCATTGTCCTGTTACTGGGCTTACCTACGCTTGTCATGCTATTCGGACAAAACATTGTGGTGTGGGAGTCTCCGCAACTGAAAGGATTTAACTTTCGAGGTGGAATCACAGTCTTGCCGGAATTAATGGCGTTGCTGCTGGGTCTTGTTTTCTATACAGCGTCGTATATTGCTGAGAATGTCCGTTCCGGTATTGAAGCGGTCAACAAGGGGCAAACTGAAGCGGCACATGCCCTGGGGCTTTCGCGAGGGCGTACGTTGCGGCTGGTGATTATTCCCCAGGCCATGCGGGTGGTTATTCCACCACTCTCTACTCACTACATGAACCTGATCAAGAACTCTTCCTTGGCAACGGCGATTGGGTATCCGGATATGGTCAGCGTGTTTATGGGGACGACCCTGAACCAAACCGGACAGGCCATAGAAATCATCGGCATGACCATGGCAGTTTATCTCATGATGAGCCTGCTGGTGTCGCTATTGATGAATCTCTACAATCGTAAAATGGCGTTGGTGGAGAAGTAAGCATGATGGTGAATGACAAAATGTTGCCGGATCGGCCTGCGCCCGTTGCCCGCAGAGGAATTGTGGGGTGGTTGAGAGACAATCTGTTTGATGGGCCTGTCAATACTGTGCTGACGCTGGCAGGGCTGGCGTTTCTCTGGTTCACCCTGGCGCCTTTCGTTCAATGGGCGTTGATTGACGCAGATTGGCTGGGTGATAGCCGTATGGACTGTGACAGTGGTGGCGCTTGCTGGGTGTTCATTGGTTCACGTCTACAGCAGTTTATTTATGGGTTTTACCCTGACAGTGAGCTTTGGCGGGTCAATCTGTTTTTTGTGCAGCTGGCAGTTGTGATCGTCTGGGTGTTATGGGATCGCATGCCGGCACGGCAATGGGGGGCACTTTGGTTTCTTACTGGGTTTCCAATAAGTTCCTGGTGGCTTCTCTATGGCGGCCCCGGATTTTCTGTTGTTGAAACCCATTACTGGGGCGGTCTGATGCTGACTCTGGTGCTGGCGCTGGTAGGTATGGTCTTTGCGCTGCCTGCCGGCATCTTGCTGGCGCTCGGACGACGCAGTGATATGCCGTTGATTCGTGCGTTATCTGTCGTGTTTATTGAAGTCTGGCGTGGTGTGCCATTGATCACCATCCTTTTCATGGCGTCGGTGATGCTGCCGTTATTTGTGCCTGAGGAAATCGATCTCAACAAGCTGGTCAGGGCAATGATTGGCATTATTTTGTTTGAGGCGGCGTTATTGGCTGAAGTTATCCGTGGTGGTATGCAGGCGATCCCCAAAGGGCAGCATGAAGCGGCCGCTGCCATCGGATTGGGGTATTGGCGGAGCATGGGGTTGGTCGTTATGCCGCAGGTATTAAAGATATCTATACCCGGCATCGTGAATACATTTGTTGCGCTGTTTAAAGACACCAGCCTGGTATTGATTATTGGACTGTTTGATTTGCTGGCGATTGTTCAGGCAGGGTTGAATGACCCCAAATGGCTCGGGTATGCCTCAGAGGGATATTTGTTTGCGGGGTTTGTCTTCTGGGCTTTCAGCTTTGGGATGTCTCGTTACAGTCTGGCCCTGGAACGCAAATTGGATACCGGTCATAAGAACAGCTGACAGTCTCAAGTGTAATCAGAATAACAAAGAGTGGGGATGTCTCTATGGATGCAACAGAAACACAGTTTGAACCAACGGCTGAGGCTGTCATCGAATTGATCAGAGTCAACAAATGGTATGGCGACTTCCATGTGCTGAAGGATATCAATCTGACCGTACGACGGGGTGAACGCATTGTGATCTGTGGTCCATCCGGTTCAGGTAAATCGACCATGATTCGCTGTATAAACCGGCTGGAGGAGCATCAGGAAGGTGACATCACGGTAGCCGGTGTACCGTTGACCAATGACCTCAAAAATATTGAGCACATCCGAAAGGATGTGGGCATGGTATTCCAGCATTTCAATCTGTTTCCTCACCTGACCGTTCGGGAGAACTGCACGCTCGGTCTGATCTGGGTACACAAGATGCCCAGGAAAGAAGCCGATGTGGTTGCGATGAAATACCTTGAACGGGTAAGGATTCCTGATCAGGCGGATAAATACCCAGGTCAGTTATCCGGTGGGCAGCAGCAGCGCGTGGCTATTGCCCGGAGTCTTTGCATGAATCCCAGTGTCATGTTGTTTGATGAACCAACCTCTGCCCTTGATCCGGAAATGATCAAGGAAGTGCTGGATGTCATGGTTGAGCTCGCGGAAGAGGGCATGACCATGTTGTGTGTCACCCATGAAATGGGGTTTGCCAAGACGGTGGCTGATCGGGTGATCTTCATGGATGGTGGGCAGATCATTGAAGAGAATGACCCGGAGAACTTTTTTAATCATCCACAATCAGAGCGGACTCGGCTGTTCCTCGGGCAGATATTGAGCCACTGAGCTGTAGTAGTTCAAACCTGATCTGACAGTTACCGATTTTCCAGAGGGTGTCTGTCAGGTCAAATTCAGGCTATGAATTTTTCCTTCCAGATCTGTTTTCCATCAAGCAACGTTTCCATGGGAGT